>NZ_JBEYZW010000012.1:0-117164 GCF_040646215.1 Streptomyces sp. NPDC046215
CCCCGGGCGGGGGGGCCCCCCCCCCCCCCCGGCTGCGATCCCCCCCGCGCCCCCCCCCGGACCCCCCCCCGGCGGCCGGGGCGCCCCCCGCGTGCGGGCCCCCCCCCCGGCCCGTCGGGCACGGTGGGGTTCAGCCGCGGATGACGCGCCCGCCGCCGGCGGAGCGCTTCAGTCGCGGGCCGCCTCGGCGACGACCTCGGCGGCGTCCTGGCCGCCGGCCTCCTCGTAGCGCCCGTCGATCTTCGAGACCAGGCCGGTGACCTGGCGGGCGATGTCCGGGGCGGTCAGCCCGATCTCGGCCATGACCTCCTTGCGGGACGCGTGGTCCAGGAACCGCGGGGGGATGCCGAAGTCCCGCAGCGGCAGGTCCACGCCCGCGTCGCGCAGCGCCTGGGCGACGGCCGAGCCGACACCGCCCACGCGGCTGTTGTCCTCGACGGTGACGACGACGCGGTGGCGCGCGGCCAGGGCGGGCAGGGCCTCATCGACCGGCTTGACCCAGCGCGGGTCGACGACGGTCGTCGAGATGCCCTGCTTGTCGAGCAGGCCGGCGATCTCCAGGCACATCGGGGCCAGCGCGCCGACGGAGACCAGGAGGACGTCGGGGCGGGCACCGGCTTCGACGGCCGGCTCACGGAGCACGTCCATGCCGCCGACGCGGCCGACGGCCTCGACCGCGGGGCCGACCGCGCCCTTGGAGTAGCGCACGACGGTCGGGGCGTCCTTGACCTCGACGGCCTCGCGCAGCTGGGCGCGGACCTGGTCGGCGTCGCGGGGGGCGGCGATCCGCAGGGTCGGCACGACCTGGAGGATCGACATGTCCCACATGCCGTTGTGCGAGGCACCGTCGGTGCCGGTGACACCCGCCCGGTCCAGGACGAACGTCACCCCGCACTTGTGCAGCGCCACGTCCATCAGCACCTGGTCGAAGGCCCGGTTCAGGAACGTCGCGTACACCGCGAACACCGGGTGCAGACCACCCGTCGCCAGGCCGGCCGCCGACGTCGCCGCGTGCTGCTCGGCGATCCCGACGTCGTAGACGCGGTCGGGGAACGCCTCGGCGAACTTCTCCAGGCCGACGGGCTGGAGCATGGCGGCGGTGATCGCGACGACGTCCTCGCGCTCGTGGCCGATCTTGAGCATCTCGTCGCCGAAGACGGACGTCCAGTCGGCACCGCCCTCGGAGACCGGCAGCCCGGTGTCGGGGTGGATCACGCCGATGCCGTGGAAGCGGTCGCCCTCGTGCTGCTCGGCGGGCTTGTAGCCGCGGCCCTTCTGGGTGAGGCAGTGCACGATGACGGGGCCGTTGAAGCGCTTGGCGCGCTGGAGCGCGGACTCCAGCGCCTCGATGTCGTGGCCGTCGATGGGACCGATGTACTTCAGGCCCAGGTCCTCGAACATGCCCTGGGGGGCGATGAAGTCCTTGAGGCCCTTCTTCGCGCCGTGCAGCGTCTCGTACAGCGGCTTGCCGAGGACGGGGGTGCGCTCCAGCAGGTCCTTGCCGCGGGCCAGGAACCGCTCGTAGCCGTCGGTGGTGCGCAGGGTGGCCAGGTGGTCGGCGAGGCCGCCGATCGTGGGCGCGTAGCTGCGCTCGTTGTCGTTGACGACGATGACCAGCGGGCGGTCCTTGGCGCCGGCGATGTTGTTCAGCGCCTCCCAGGCCATGCCGCCGGTCAGGGCGCCGTCACCGATGACGGCGGCGACGTGGTCCCCGGCGCCGCGGACCTGATTGGCCTTGGCGAGGCCGTCGGCCCAGCCCAGGACGGTGGAGGCGTGGCTGTTCTCGATGACGTCGTGCTCGGACTCGGCGCGGGAGGGGTAGCCGGAGAGGCCGCCCTTCGACCGCAGGCCGGAGAAGTCCTGGCGCCCGGTGAGCAGCTTGTGCACGTAGCTCTGGTGCCCGGTGTCGAAGAGGATCTTGTCCTTCGGCGACTCGAAGACCCGGTGCAGGGCGATGGTGAGCTCGACCACCCCGAGGTTGGGCCCGAGGTGTCCGCCGGTCTTGGACACGGCGTCGACGAGGAAGGACCGGATCTCCGCGGCCAGCCGGTCGAGCTGCTCCGGGCTCAGCCGGTCCAGATCGCGCGGTCCCTTGATGCGGGATAGCAGCGCCACCCGTGCCTCCTTAGCGGTCGAGCTGTCGAGATTGCCGGTCTGTCGAGTCTAATGTTCCGTCTGCAATGGCGGTGAACGGGTGATGCGATGTATGTCACGCGATCGGCGTAGCACGATCTCACACCTGGCGCGGCCGCGAGGGCCCGGGGCGGGGGGTGCCGCACCGGGCCGGGACCGGCCGTCATTGCCGCCTGCGGCGGTGAGCGCCCTGCGGGCGCGTCCTCAAACGCCGGACGGGCTGACATCGGCTGAGCCCAGCCAAATCCAGCCCGTCCGGGGGCACCTCCCAGCGGTAGCTGGGGGAGTTTGAGGACACGGCCAAGCCGCCCCAAAGGGGCGCGGGGAACTGCGCGACCAGCCACAACGAACCCGCAGGTGGACCCACTACCGCCCCACCCGCACCGGACCAAGCAGACCCGGCCGAGCCACCCCCAAGGGGCGCGAGGAACTGCGCGACCAGCCACACCCCACCCGCAGACGACACACCCGGCTCAGCCCAACGCAACGCAACCCAACGCAGCCCAGCCCAGCGCAGCGCTCAGGCTCGCCCCGCCGTCTTCTGCGTCCTCCGGGACACCGAGTCGATCACCACCGCCGCCAGCAGCACCGCGCCCGTGATCATGTACTGGACGGCGGAGGCGATGCCCAGCAGTGCCATGCCGGAGGCGATCGACTGGATCACCAGCACGCCCAGCAGCGCGGACCACGTCTTGCCCCGGCCACCGAAGAGGCTCGTGCCGCCGATGACCGCCGCGGCGATCGCGTTCATCAGCAGGCTGCCGGCGCCGGAGGACTGGTTCGCGGCGTTGATCTGCGAGGCCAGGAACATGCCGCCGAGCGCCGCCATCGTCCCGGAGAGCGCGAAGACCGAGATCCGGACCGCGGAGACGTTGATGCCCGCCCGCCGGGCCGCCTCGACGCTGCCGCCGAGGGCGAAGACCCGGCGCCCGTACGCGGTGCGCCGCAGCACGAAGTCCAGCGCGACGACGATCCCGAGGAAGATCACCACGGCCAGTGGCAGCCCCTTGTACTGGTTGAACAGCCAGGCCACCACGTAGGCCGGGACCGCCAGCACCGCGGTGCGCAGCACGATCTCGCTCAGCGGGCGGCTGGGGACGCCCGCGGCCGCGCGCCGCCGGCTGTCGAGGAAGGACAGCAGGAAGAACGCCGCCACGCTCAGCGTCGCCAGCCCGTAGGCCGCGGCGACATCGCTGAAGTAGTGGTTCGTCAGGCCGGCGACGAGCCCCTCGTCATCCAGGTTGATGGTGCCGTTGGAGCCCAGCACCTGGAGCATCAGGCCGTTCCAGCCGAGCAGACCGGCCAGGGTCACCACGAACGCCGGTACGCCGATCCGGGCGAAGAAGAAGCCGTGCAGCGCACCGATCACCGCGCCCGACAGGAGCGCGAGGACCAGCGCGAGCCATTCCGGCATGCCCTGGTTGACGTTGAGGACGGCGAAGACGGCAGCCGCGAGGCCGCTCACCGAGCCCACCGACAGATCGATCTCGCCCAGGATGAGGACGAACACGATGCCGACGGCGATCAGGCCCGTGCCGGCGGCGGTGACGAAGAGGTTGGAGAGGTTCTCCGCGCCCAGGAAGGCCGAGTCCCGCAGCTGGAAGACGAGCGCGATGACGATCAGCCCGACCACCACGGGCAGCGAGCCCAGCTCACCGCTGCGCAGCTTGCGCCCGAACTCGCTCCAGTAGCCGGCGAAGCCCTCCTGGCGGACGAGCAGGCGGGGGTCCACGGCCGTGACGGCGCCCTCGGCGGGCGCCTGGCCGTTGCCGTTGCCCGGGGCGGAATCGGCGGGCCCCGGGGTCTTGGACAGGTTCGTGCTCACTTCGGGGCCTCCGCGGTGCGGGCCTTGCGGCGGGTGACAGCGTTGTCGGTCGCACCGGTGATGGCGGAGATGATCTCTTCCTGGGAGGTGGTGCGCACCTCGAAGGTGCCGTTGTTCCGGCCGAGGCGGAGCACCGCTACCCGGTCGGCGACGGCCTTCACATCGGCCATGTTGTGGCTGATGAGGATGACCCCGAGGCCGCGTTCCCGCAGCCGCTCGACGAGGTCGAGGACCTGCGCGGTCTGCTCGACGCCGAGCGCCGCCGTGGGCTCGTCGAGGATGACGACCTTGGGCTCGCCGAGCAGCGAACGGGCGATGGCGACGGTCTGCCGCTGCCCGCCGGAGAGCGAGGCGATGGGGATCCGGACACTGGGGATGCGGATGGAGAGGGTCGAGAGCAGCTCCCGGGCCCGTCGCTCCATCTCGACCTCGTCCAGCACCCCGGCCCGGACGATCTCCCGGCCGAGGAAGAGGTTGCCCACGACGTCGAGGTTGTCGCAGAGCGCGAGGTCCTGGTAGACGGTCGCGATGCCCAGCTCCTGGGCGGTGTGCGGCCGGTCGACGGTGACCGGCCTGCCTTCCCACTCGATGACCCCGTCGTCAGCGGGGCCGACCCCGGCGATGGTCTTGACGAGGGTGGACTTGCCGGCGCCGTTGTCGCCGACCAGGGCGACCACCTCGCCGGGATGGATCTCCAGCTCCACGTCGGTGAGCGCCTGGACGGCACCGAACCGCTTGGAGATCCCGCGCAACGCCAGCACGGGCGTAGCGGACACGTTCATCATCTCCTTCGCCGCCTTTTACGGCAGCACTCGGCTTACTTCAGTCCGGCCTTCTCGCACTGCGACGTGTATTTCGCGGTGCAGATCTCGTCCCGGTTGAAGAAACCCTCCTTGCCGACGTATTGCGCGATGTCGGCCTTGGTGAGGGCGAAGGGGGTGACGATGATGGCGGGGATCTTCTTCTCGGAGCCGCTGTCGACGGTGGACCGGGAGATCCCGTCGAGCTTCTTGCCCTGGGCGAGGGCGACGGCCATCTCGGCCGCGGCGTCCGCCTCGGGCTTGTAGGGCTTGTAGACGCTCATGAACTGCTCGTCCGCGAGAATCCGCTGGACGGCGGAGAGCTCGGCGTCCTGGCCGGTGACCGGGGGGAGCTTGTCAAAGCCGGCGCTCTTGAGGGCGGTGATGATGCCGCCGGCCATGCCGTCGTTGGCCGAGTACACGCCGACGATCTTGTCCTTGCCGAGCGAGGAGATCGCGCCCTTCATGTTCTCGTTGGCGTTCTCCGGCTTCCACTCCTTGGTGTCGTACTCCTTGCCGACCTTGACCTTGCCGTCGAGGACGGAGTGGGCGCCGTCCTTGTACATCTTGGCGTTCGGGTCGGTGACGGAGCCGTTCATCATGACGATCTCGCCCTTGGCGGCGTCGTCGCCCAGCTCCTTCAGCAGCGACTCGCCCTGGATCTTGCCGACGCGCTCGTTGTCGACGGAGGTGTACGCCTTGACCGGGCCCTCGGCGAGGCGGTCGTAGGCGACCACGGGAATGCCCTTGCCGTCGGCCTTCTTCACCGAACTGGCTATCGACTTCGCGTCGACCGCGTCGATGATCAGTGCGTCGACCTTCTTGGTGATCATCGTGTCGACCTGCTGCTGCTGGACCGAGGCGTCCTGCTTGGCGTTGTCATAGAGGATCTTGGTTTCCGGGCCGGCCAATTCCTTGATCTTCTTTTCGATCAGGGGCTTGTCGAAGCGCTCGTAGCGCGCGGTCTGGTTCTCCGGCAGCAGGAGCCCGATGGTCAGCGGGCCCTTCTTGTCCTTTTTCCGGTCCGCGGGCTCGCCCGCTTCCTTGGCGCTGCCACAGGCGGCGAGCCCGGCGGCCATGGAAACGGCCGCCACGGCCACGGCTGCACGACGCAGATGCGTGTTCACTTGCAGATACCTCCCTGACGAGGCCGCGTCGTTGCGGCCGAGGTGGCTGGAAGTCAACTCGGCCCCCAGGGGGTCGTCAAGAAGTAAATCCTTAACGAGATGGCAACGATGCCATTCGTTATCTGCGTGAACTCAAGACGGAATCCTGTGCGAGGGTGACGGCCGTCAGGCGGGCACGGGGGCGTGCGCCGGCCGGGCGTCGTCCAGCAGCGTCGCGTCGCCCATCTCGCTGAGGACGAGGGCGAGCGCGCCCAGCACCTCGGCCCGGCCGCCGAGCGCCCCGGGCACGATCTCCAACTGCCGTGCGGCGCTGGGGATCGCGTACCGCGAGACGGATTCCCGGATGGGGCCGAGCACCAGCTCGCCCGACTCCGCGAGGTCGCCGCCGAGGACGACGCGGCGCGGATTGAGGACGTTGCAGAGGTTGGCGACGCCGCTGCCGATGTGCCGTCCGACGTCCGCGATCACGCGCCGGCAGCCCGGGTCCCCGTCCCGCGCGAGCCGCACCATGCGCGCGACGGTCAGATCGGTTCCATGGGCCGAATGGAGCAACGGCAGCACGTAGCGGGCGGCGGTGAACGTCTCCAGGCAACCGCGGTTCCCGCACCGGCAGACCGGCCCGGACTCGTCCAGCGTGATGTGCCCGATCTCGCCCGCGGTGCCGCCCGGCCCCCGGTAGATCTTCCCGTTGATCACCAGACCGGCGCCCACCCCGCTGGCGACCTTGATGTACGCGAGGTCGGCCGCGCCCCGGCCGGCGCCCCAGACGAGCTCGCCGAGGGCTCCGAGGTTGGCGTCGTTGTCCACGTAGACGGGCACGCTGAGCCGGGCGGCGAGGGCGTCGCGGGGGTTGGTGCCGGCCCAGCCCGGCAGGATCGCGGTCGACCCCAGGGCCCCGGTCTCCACGTCGATGGGCCCCGGTACGCCCAGACCCACCCCGACGATCTTGTCCGGGCTGATCCCCGCCTCCGCGATCAGCCGCTTGACCAGCTGCTCGGCCCGGTCCAGCCCCTGGGCGGCCGAGGCGTCCACGTCCAGGGGCTCGGCCTCCTCGGCGAGCACCCGGTGCGCGAGGTTCCCGACGGCCACCCGCAGGTGGGTGTGGCCGAAGTCGACGCCGACGACGATCCCGGCGTCCCCCGACAGCGAGACGCTGCGGGCCCGCCGCCCACCGGAGGAGGTGGGGGTGACCTCGACGGTCCCGCCGTCCTTCAGCTCCCGCACGATATTGGAGACGGTGGCGGCCGAGAGCCCCGTGGTCCGGGCGATCTCCGCCTGGGTGAGCGACCCCGCCATGCGCACCGCGCGCACGACCCGCTCCAGGTTGGCCCGGTGCAGCGATGACTGCGACCCCGGAGTCTCCACGCCCATCCACTCCCGCCTCGCGGGGCGGCACGACCGCCACCCCTCGACCGGACCACAGCTCTGGAGCCCGGCCATCCGTACAACATGTGAACTCTAAGCTGAGCCGCCGGGGGGAGACGACGTCAAGGGCTTGAACCACATCGGGGGCTCATCGTAGGCCGGGGACCGCAGAGCGGAGGAGGCGGGCAGCGGGGGCGACTCCACGCCCGGCGACCTGGCGGGTGGGTCCGGACTCCGGCGACAAACGCGCGTCCCCGGCCGAAACGGAACCCGGCCGGGGACGACGTGACAGGGGTCACGATGCGACAGCTCGCTCGGGCTTCAGCCCTGCGTCTGCTTGTCCTTTACTTCAACGCCCCCGCAGTCAACCCCGCCTGAACCTGCCGCTGGAAGACGATGTACGCCGCCAGTACCGGAAGCATGGCGATGACCAGGCCCGCGAAGAGGCCCGACCAGTCGCCCTTGTAGCCCTGGCTGACCGCGAGGGCGACCAGCCCCTGGGGGAGCAGTTTCTTGTCGTCGTCGCCGACATTGAGCACGGCCGGCAGCAGGTACTGGTTCCACTGGCCGAGGAAGTTGAAGATGCCGACGCTGATCAGGCCGGGCTTGGCCATGGGAAGCATGACCTGGAAGAAGGTCCGGGTATGCGAAGCCCCGTCGATGACCGCGGCTTCGGCCACCGACGTCGGCAGGGTCCGGAAGAATCCGCTGAGGAAGAAGATCGTGAACGGCAGCGAGTAGGCGATGTAGACCAGGATCAGCCCGTGGTAGGTGTCCAGCAGCTGCATGTTCTTCATGACGAAGAACAGCGGCACCAGCGCGAGGATCACCGGGAAGCTCATCCCGCCCACGAAGAGGTAATAGACGAATCGGTTGCCGGGGAATTCGAAGCGGGCGAGCACATAGGCCGCCATGGAGCCCAGCAGCATCGTCCCGAAGAGTGAGCCGGCGACCACGATGACGGAGTTGAGGAAGTAGTCGCCCATGTGCGCCTGGGACCAGGCGCGGGACCAGTTGTCGAAGTGGATGCTGGTGGGGAGCGACCAGGGCGAGGTGAAGATGGCCTTGTCGTCCTTGAGGGAGCTCATCACCGCCCACAGCAGGGGCAGGGTGACCATCAGCCCCCACAGCACCAGCACGCCATGCGAGAAGACGTTCAGGACCTTGCCTTCGCTGCCCATCCGCTGGGGCGGCCGGCCGGCCGGTGCCGCGGTCGGCGGGTCGGACGGTAGGTCGGCTTGCGCGGCCACGGTGCCACCCCCAGGTCGAACGGACGACATCAGTACTCCAGCCGTTCGCGCCGGCCGAGCTTCATGACGATCCCCGCGAAGATCATGGTGACGATGAGCAGCGCGACCCCCAGTGCGGTCGCGTATCCGGCCTGCCCGTCGCGGAATGCCTTGGTGTAGAGGAAGTAGGCCAGGACCTCGGTGGAGTAGTCCGGCCCGCCCGGGCCCACGGTCATGATCTGGACCACGGCGAAGGCGTCGAGGGCCATGATGCCCATATAGACCCAGCCGGTCTGGACGGTGTCCCAGAGCAGCGGCAGGGTGATCCGGAAGAAGGTCTGGACGCGGCTGGCGCCGTCCAGGAGCGCCGCCTCGTAGAAGTCCCTCGGGATGGAGCTCATGCCGGCGGAGAAGAGCACGACGTAGAAGCCGACGTTGCTCCAGACCATCACCGCCATCACGCACCACAGGGCGAGGCCGGGGTCGCCCAGCCAGTCGGGCTGTACGGAATCCAGGCCGACCGCGTCCAGAAAGGAGTTGAGCGCGCCGCTGTTGGGGTTGTAGGCGAACTGGAACAGCAGGGCGACGATGGCGATGGAGAGGACCTGGGGAAAGAAGTAGATGATTTTGTAGAGGCCGGAGCCGCGGACGCCGGCGACCGCCGCGTTCTTACGGCGGCGGCCCCCGACGTTGAGCATGAAGGCGAAGAACAACCCCAGCCCGAGCGTCACCAGCGGCAGGACGAGAAGCAGCAGGAGGTTGTGCCCCAGGGACGTCCAGAACACGTCGTCATCGAGCATCTTGCGGTAATTGTCGAACCCGACCAGCGTGAAGTCGGAGCTCAGGCCCGTCCAGTCGGTGAACGAGTAGTAGATGGCCTGGACGAACGGCGAGATCACGAAGATGCCGTAGATCGCCAGGGGCAGGGCCAGGAACCCCACGATGAACCGGTACTTACCGTGCTGCATGTCCACCGACCCCGATCTGCCGCCGCGGGTGCCTCCCTTGGTGACGCCGGCTCACGTGTGCTTGTACTTCTTGATGGAGCCGTCCGCGCGGGTCTGGTCCGCGAATTTCTGAATCTTGTCGATCGCCTCGGCGGGGGTCATCCGGCCGGCCATCATCTCGCCGATCGCGGCGACGCCGATCTTCTCCTTCTGCAGGGCGACGTACCAGTCCTGAATGCGGGGGCTGACGACGTTGGGGCCGGCCTTGGTGAAGGCTTCCTGGGCGGAGGTGAGGCCGGGCGGCAGGGTCAGCCCTTCGGTCCCGCCGTTGAGGGCCGTGAGCGAGGCAGCCTGTTTGATGAAGTTCTGCGAGGACTTCTTCCCCAGCATGATGCGCAGCAACTCCATGCCGCCCTCGGGGTTTTTGGCGGCCTTGGGCACGATGAACGGCTCGCCGCCGGAGGCCCAGATGGTGCCGAAGGGCAGCTTGTCCGTCTTCGCGTCGAGGCTGGAGGGGGCTCCGACGGCCATCTTGAAGTCGTCGGGGGTGGTCTTCTTCGTCTCGTTCTCCACCCAGGAGCCGTTGGGGACGAAGAGCGCCTTGCCCTGGTTCCACGCGGTCTGGGACTCGATGTGGGTGAGGCCCGGGCTGCCCTTGAGGATGTACCCCTTGCGGTAGAGCTCGTAGTACGCCTCGAAGGCGGCCTTGACCGCCGGGTCCTTCCACGCGTTGGGCTCGAGGTTGTCGATCCTGTCGAGGACCTGCTTGCCGCCGATCTTCGCGATGAAGGGGTAGAGGCTGAACGGCACGTAGTAGGGGTACTTGCCGGCGTACGTCCAGCCGGCGATGCCCTTCTTCTTCGCCTTCTCGCAGAGCGCGAGCATCTCGTCCCAGGTCTCGGGATACGTGGCGTCGAGCTTTTCCAGATTGGTCCGGGAGTACCAGACGCCGTAGATGGTGTAGGCGTAATAGAGGATCCAGGTTTCCTCACCGTCGAACCGGCCCATCTCCACGACGCCCGGGCGCAGGGTGTCGCGCACTTTCTTGGCCGGGTCGTCGATGGACGGCGCGTCGAGCAGGGCGTTGAGGTCGGTCAGCTGCTTCTTGCCGACCAACGTGCCCATGTCCATTTGCTTCGCACCGGAGTTGTCGATGAGGTCCGGCGGGGTGCCGCCGTTGAAGCGGGGCTGGAGCTGGGTCTGGATCTCCTGGGTGGCCCCGTGCTTGATCTGCGCCTTGGGGTACGCCGCCCGGTATTCGGCCTCGGCGTCCTTGGCGTACTGCTGGCCGAAGCCGCCGTCGAAGATGACGACGTCGAGGGCCGCGGTCTCATTGACGGCCAGGGGGTTTCTGTCGGTCTTCTTTCCCTTGTCGACCTTGCTGTCGCTGCCGCTGTCGCTGCTCGCGCACGCGCTCAGCACGCTCATCGACGGCACCGCGATCAGACCGAGGGCGGCTGCCCGCTTGATCAGGTCGCGCCGGCTGAACTCTGAGGTGGATCCCATGCTCAAGTCCTCGCCTTCTCCAGGACTCAGGCGGTGTACCGGTCTCCCCTTGTGAACTGGCCGTCGATCAAGGGCAGGGCACCGCGGGTCAGTTGAAGCTGGATGTGCTGGGCGTGCGCCGGGCTCGGCGATCTTTCCACGGCGTTCCTGTCCGCCGCTCTCCCCCGGATCCACCGCGGCGGCGCACGGCCGCCCCGGGTGCCGACAGGTATAGTCCACCGCCCATCAACTGGGCAAGATCGAAGCTGCTTTGACCCCCAGTCTTTCCCGAGTTGAGACCTCCCCGGCGCCCGGCGGCCCCGGCGCGACACCAACATCGGGACCCTTGACACCACTGGCGTCTCAGGACCTACTTATCTCTGCGCGACTCACGGTGACAACGTTGTCAGATTCGTTGAGAGGCATGAGATGCGGCAGAGACAGCGGCATAGACCCCGGCCCCGATGGCGTAACCTCACCAGCCCCCTGGCACTCCTGACGGCCGGTCTCATGATGACGGTCACTCAGGCGGCGCAGGGGGCTGCCGCGCTGTCCGCGCCCGCCGCCCCGGCCGGGGCCCCCGCCGAGCGCTTCACCTCCTCCTTCGAGCCGGGCGAACCGCAGCCCGATTGGCGCAATACCGTGGAGCAGGGGCCGGACGGGAGGAAGCGGGCCGCCGGGGTCGACGGCAGCGACACCAGCGGCATCCCCGGCGGCGTCTCCGACAAGGTCACGGCCGTCCGGGCGAGCGGGGAGAACGCCGGCCCGGGAGAGGGCAAGGAGAATCTGGTCGACGGGGAGCACACCACCAAGTGGCTCACCTTCGCCCAGAGCGCCTGGGTGGAGTTCGAGCTGTCCGAGCCGGTCAAGGCCGTGCGGTACGCGCTGACCTCCGCCAATGACGCTCCCGGCCGCGACCCCCGGGACTGGACGCTGCAAGGCTCCCCCGACGGACGGGACTGGACCACGCTGGACGCCCGGAAGGGGGAGGTCTTCGAAAAGCGCTTCCAGACGCGCGAGTTCTCCTTCGCCAACACCACCTCCTTCCGGCACTACCGGCTGGACATAGCCCGCAACGGTGGCGAGGCCATCACCCAGCTGGCCGAGGCGCAGCTCGCGACCGCGGACACCGGCCCGCCCCCGCCCTCCGACATGCGCACCCACATCGACCGCGGCCCCGCCGGGCCCCCGGCGGCCAAGGCCCGCGCGGGCTTCACCGGCGTCCACGCGCTGCGCTACGCGGGGACACACCGGCCCGAGGGCCGCGCCTATTCGTACAACAAGGTTTTCGATGTCAAGATCAAGGTGACCGCCAGGACGCAGCTCGACTACAAGGTCTTCCCCTCGATGCCGGAGGTGGATTCCCGCTATCCCGCCACCCATGTCTCCGTCGATCTCGCCTTCACCGACGGCACCTATCTGAGCGACCTCGGCGCGGTCGACCAGCACGGCGCCCGGCTCACCCCCGGCGGGCAGGCCGCTTCCAAGACGCTCTACGTCAACCAGTGGAACCACAAGGAAGCGCGGATCGGCGCGGTGGCCGAGGGCAGGACCGTGGCCCGGGTGCTCGTCGCCTATGACGCCCCGGCCGGCCCCGCCGCCTTCCGCGGCTGGGTGGACGACATCTCCCTCGCGCCCGCAAGCGCGCAGGACCCGCCGGCTCATCCGGCGGACCACGCCGTCACCACCCGGGGCACGCAGTCCAGCTCGAAGTTCTCGCGGGGCAATACCTTCCCCGCCACCGCCGTTCCCCATGGCTTCAATTTCTGGACCCCCGTGACCAACGCCGGCTCGACGGACTGGCTCTACCAGTACGCGGCCACCAACAACGCCGCCAATCTCCCCACCGTCCAGGCGTTCAGCGCGAGCCACGAGCCGAGCCCCTGGATGGGCGACCGCCAGACCTTCCAGGTGATGCCCACGGCCGCCCCGGGCACCCCGAACGCCGGCCGCACGGCCAGGGGCCTGCCCTTCCACCACTCCGCCGAGACCGCCAGGCCGCACTACTACGGCGTCACCTTCGACAACGGCCTCAAGGCCGAGATCGTGCCCACCGACCATGCCGCGATGATGCGTTTCACCTTTCCGGGTGAGGATGCTGCCGTCATTCTTGACAACGTCCGCAATCAGGGCGGGCTGAGGATCGACGCCCAGCACGGAGTGATCACCGGTTGGTCCGACGTGAAGAGCGGGCTGTCCACGGGTGCCGGGCGCCTCTACGTGCACGGTGTCTTCGACGCCCCCGTCACCGGGAGCGGCAAGCTCACGGGGGACGCCGGCGGCTCGGGCGACGGTGACGAGAACGTCACCGGCTATCTCCGCTTCAAGCCGGGGCAGGGCCGTACGGTCACGCTGCGCCTGGCGACGTCCCTCATCGGCGCCGATCAGGCGAAGGCCAACCTCGACCAGGAGATCCCCGCCGGCACCGTCTTCGATCAGGTGCGGGACCGGGCCCGGGCCGCCTGGGACGCCCTGCTGGGCCGGATCGAGGTCAAGGGCGCGAGCCGGGACCAGCTCACCACGCTCTACTCCAACCTCTACCGCCTCTACCTCTATCCGAACTCCGGCTTCGAGAACACCGGCACGGCCGCGCAGCCGCGCCTGCGCTATGCCAGCCCCTTCTCCCCCGCCGCGGGCGAGACCACCCCGGAGCGCACCGGCGCGAAGATCGTCGACGGTGAGGTCTACGTCAACAACGGCTTCTGGGACACCTACCGCACCACCTGGCCCGCGTACTCCCTCCTGACCCCTGAACACGCGGGGAAACTCGTCGACGGCTTCGTCCAGCAGTACAAGGACGGCGGCTGGATCTCCCGCTGGTCCTCGCCCGGCTACGCCGACCTGATGACCGGCACCAGCTCGGACGTCGCCTTCGCCGACGCCTACGCCAAGGGGGTCGGCTTCGACGCCGAGGCGGCGTACGAGGCCGCGCTCAAGAACGCGACCGTGGCCCCGACCGACCCGGGCGTCGGCCGCAAGGGCATGGAGACCTCCGTCTTCCTGGGCTACACGAGCCTCAAGACGCGCGAGGGGCTGTCCTGGGCACTGGAGGGTTACCTCAACGACTACGGGCTGGCGCGGATGGGCCAGGCGCTCCACGCGAAGACGCACAAGGCCCGCTATCAGGAGGAGTCCCGCTACTTCCTGAACCGGGCCCGCAACTACGTCAAACTCTTCGACCAGCGCGTCGGCTTCTTCCAGGGCAAGGACGCGGACGGCAACTGGCGGCTGCCGCCCCAGCAGTACGATCCGCGCGTCTGGGGCCACGACTACACCGAGTCCAACGGCTGGAACTTCGCCTTCCACGCCCCGCAGGACACCCGCGGCCTGGCCAACGTGTACGGCGGCCGGGCCGGCCTGGCGAAGAAGCTGGACACGTTCTTCGCCACTCCGGAGACCGGGGCCCCGGAGTTCGCCGGGTCCTACGGCGGCGTCATCCACGAGATGACCGAGGCCCGGGACGTCCGGATGGGCATGTACGGCCACAGCAACCAGGTCTCGCACCACATCGCCTACCTCTATGACGCGGCCGGGACACCCTGGAAGACCCAGCAGAAGGTCCGGGAGGTGCTCTCGCGCCTCTACCTCGGCAGCGAGATCGGCCAGGGGTACCCGGGCGACGAGGACAACGGTGAGATGTCGGCCTGGTACCTCTTCAGCGCCCTGGGCTTCTACCCCCTGGTGATGGGCAGCGGGGAGTACGCGATCGGGTCGCCGCTGTTCACCGAGGCGACCGTCCATCTGGAGAACGGCCGGGACCTGGTGGTGAAGGCCCCGGCCAACAGCGCGCGCAACGTGTACGTGCAGGGGCTGAAGGTCAACGGCAAGGCGTGGACGTCCACGGCCCTCCCGCACTCCGTGGTCGCGGAGGGCGGCACCCTGGAGTTCGCCATGGGGCCGCGTCCGTCGGCCTGGGGCAGCGGCAGGGATGCCGGACCCGCCTCCGTCACCCAGGACGACAAGGTGCCCGCCCCCGAGGAGGACCTGGGCGCACCCGCGCCGGGGGCCCCGTCCCTGACCGACAACACCTCGGCGACGGACGCCGCCTTCACCTCGGTCGCCGTGGACGTGCCGTCCGCCGACCGCGTGACCTCCTACACCCTCACCTCCGCCGACCACGGAAAGGCCCCCGGCGGCTGGGTCCTCCAGGCCTCGGTCGACGGCGGGACGTGGACGGAGGTCGACCGGCGCGCGGACGAGTCCTTCGCCTGGGACCGGCAGACCCGGGTCTTCTCGGTCCGCGACCCCGGCCCGTACCGGCACTACCGGCTGGAGGCGGCGGGCGCCGGGGGAACGCTGGCCGAGATCGAGCTCTTGGGCTCCAAATCCGCACGAACGTAGGCCCCCGGTAAAGGAGTTGTGAAACGATCGGCCCGATCCAGTGGCGCGCTCCGGCTGGGCGCGCCACTCTTCACTCCTGACTCACTGGAGACCCACGTGGCTCACCTTCCCGGCCGTTCGCGCGGACGCGCTCTGCGCCGTGCCGCCACAGCTGCGATAACCGCCGTCCTGCTCGGCGCCACCGCCGGCACCGCCCTGGCCGACGGCTCCCCGGCCGCCGCGTCCGCCGCGCAGCGCGCCGCCCGGAAGGCCACCGCCCCGGCGGCCGAGCACCGGGCGCGGGTCCTGCGCGGCGAGGCGGGGCCCGGTGCTCACCTCCAATCCGACGCGCAGGCCGCCCCGCGTCCGAAGGACACCGGCAAGGCGAAGGCCGAGGGGCCGACCGCGGAGGCGCCCTTCCTGTCGCTGGGTGCCGTCGACAACTCCGGTGATCTCTATTACTACTGGCCCGACGGCCAGGGTGGTCTGTCGCCGCGCGAGTACGTGACCGGCGGCTGGGAGAACATCAACGCCGCGACGCAGGTCGACCACGACCGCAACGGCTTCGCCGACGGTCTCTACGTCCGCGATCTCGCCCACAACGTCCTGTTCTCCAGCGGCGCCGACACCCGGCGCGTCGCGGACGACTGGGGTCAGTACGACAATTTCTTCAGCCCCGGCAACCTCGGTGGCGCGGGCGAGTCCGACATCCTGGTCCGTGACCGTGAGGGTGTCCTGTGGCTCTACCTGGCCTATCCCGACGGTACGTTGACGGGCCGCAAAAAGGTGGGCCCGGGCTGGGGCCGGTTCACCGAGATCGCCGGACGCGGCGACCTGACCGGTGACGGCAAGGCCGACGTCGTCGCCCGGGACAAGGACGGCGTGCTGTGGCTCTACAAGGGCACCGGGGACTACACCAAGCCGTTCTTGACGAAGCAGCGGATCGGCGGCGGCTGGAACCAGTTCAACAAACTGGTGTCCTTCGGTGACGTGGACTTCGACGGCCGCACCGACCTGGTCGCCCGTGACCACGGCGGCGCACTGTGGCTCTACAAGGGGACCGGCAAGGCGGCCGCGCCGTACGAGACCCGGGTGAAGATCGGCAACTCCGGCTGGAACCAGTTCCGGATGCTCTACTGACGCGACGTCACGCTTCGGGGGTCCGAGCCGGCACCGCTCCGCGTGAGGTCTCCCGGCCCGGCGCGGGGCGGCGGTGGAAGGCGCGGCGGAGGAGTGCCCGCAAGGGCAGGGCCAGAGCGAGCGTCAGCCCGACGATCGGCAGCGTGAGCAGCACGATCTGCAGGCTTGCCGCGACCGTGCCGAGGACCGGGTAGCCGGAGGTCCCCGCGTTCCGCAGCAACAGCTCGATCGCCTGCCAGTCCGCGCGGATCAGCCGCGGCATGTTGACGAGCACCCAGCCGAGCTGGAGGACCAGCGCCGGCACCAGGAACAGGACCCACACCGCAACGACGATCTGCGGCCGGCGCTTGAGCGCCCTGAGCCGTTCGTCCTCCGGACGCCTCAGCACGACCCGCTTGAGGATGGGGCCGATGTACTTGAACAGATCGGGGATGCCGACCAGGTCCGCGATGATGTAGTAGCCGTCGAACCGCAGGGTGGGCAACAGCTGCTGGATCATTTCCAGGTGGACGGAGAGGATCGCCACCAGGAGCAGCGGGGAGCCGGTCGCCGTGTACAGCGCGAGCAGACCGAGGACGAAGAGCGCGTTGAAGTAGACGCCGCCCAGGTCGGCCCGGACGCGTCCCGCGCGGCCCAGCCGGTAGGAACTGGTGATGTCGGTGTAGAAGGCGGGCCACACCAGGTAGATGCCGCAGCCCATCTCGCCGGGCCGCACACCCCCGTAGCGGCACGCCGCGCCGTGGCCCATTTCGTGGAACACGCAGGAGGCGATGGCCAGCAGGACGATGAGCAGCACGCTGGCCGGGGAGGAGAGCACGTGCTGGAGCGCGGCACCGGTGTCCTGTGTCGTCCACAGCCATACCTCACCGCCGGCGAACGCGCCCAGAGCGGCGATCACCAGCACGGGCCGGAACAGCCAGGCGAACAGGCCGGAGAGCACCCACGTGGCCCGTTCCGGCAGTACCGCCAGCCGGAACCGGAAGGAAAGGAAGGGGTCTTTCCGCTCGGTGGGGGGCGGCGGTGAACCGTCGCTGTAGGTGGTGAGGCCGAGGGGGGCGAGCTTCTTGTCGATGAGGAAGGCGACGTGCTCCGAGGTGAACTGCCGCCCGGTCTCCCGGCTGAGCCGCTCGGCAACCTCCGCCACCACCCCCTCCCGCGCCGGCGGGGCGTTCAGCGCCCGGACGACCTGGTAGAGCAGGGCGGGGAGCCGGACGATCTGCCCGTCGGGGCGGCAGACGAGGTGGGGCGGCTCGCGGTAGCCGGAGTCCTCGTATTCGCCGACCAGTTCCATGCCGGCCGCCAGGGCGGGTTCCGACAGTGCCATGGGTGCTCTCCGTGATGGTGGCTGGCGGCGGACGGCCCGCGAAGGGACGGGGAAGAGCCGGATCGATCCGGCCCTTCCCCGAAGGAGTGCGCGAGCGGCTGTCCGATCAGTGGCTGGAGATCGCCGCGGGGGTGCAGGTCATGCTGGTCGTCGGGTTCGTGGACGGCAGGCCGAGCGAGCCGAGCAGACCCGGGGTGCCCTGGCGGTCCACGGCCTGGCAGGAGGAGAGGGCCGTGGTGCCGTGGTCGCTCGGGGCGTGGGAGACCACGCCGCCGCCCGAGGACGTCGCGGAGCTGCTGCTGGAGGCGCCGGCACCGGCGCCTCCGTCGCCCGGGTCGGCGAAGTTGAGCGGCGTGGCCATGATGCCCATCACGGTCCGCTCGGGCAGCACCTCGCCCGTGACGGCGTCGAGCTCTTCAAAGCTGATGGCGTTTTCCATTTCCGTACCCCTTTTCGTCAAGCGGCGGTCAGCGGCTGGTGATGGCCGCAGGAATACACGTGGTGCTGTAACCGGGGTCGCTGGAAGCCAAGCCCAGCGCGACAAGCAAGGGAGGGCTGCCCGCGTTCTGCCGGAACTGGCAGGCGTAGGCGACCGTCGTGCCGTGGTCCGTCTCCACCCGCGTCTGGTACACGGGCGCTTCCGTGCCGGTCTGACCGGTGCCCGCCGACGGCAGCACGCTCGAAAGCGCGATCCGCCGGGGTAGCTCCTCACCGGTAAGCCGGCCGAGCTCCCCGAAGGTCACGGCGGATCCCATCGTTGCTTAACCCCTTCCCCATCGTCCCGGGCCGGAGCCTAACCAGGACAGGAGACCCCAACACCCCTCCAACCCCCTTATCACCCGGTCGAGTTGGAGGAACACCCCGGAGGGTGCAAAGGGGAACGCACGGCCGAAATCAGCCTGTATCCGACGGGGCGTCAGCTTCAGTGGCCGACCGCCTCCGCGGCTCGATGGTCGGGCGGGAACGCGGAAGGGCCGCACCCCCGCGAAGGGGGTGCGGCCCTGTGAACGCTGAACCGATACCGCTTAGTTGCGGATCAGGGAGCGCAGCACGTACTGCATGATGCCGCCGTTGCGGTAGTAGTCCGCCTCGCCGGGGGTGTCGATGCGGACGACCGCGTCGAACTCGACACCGGTGTCGGTGGTGACCTTGACCGTGCGCGGCGTGGTGCCGTTGTTCAGCTCGGTGACACCGGTGAAGGTGAAGGTCTCCTCGCCGGTCAGGCCCAGGGTCTCCGCCGAGGCGCCCTCGGGGAACTGGAGCGGCAGGACGCCCATGCCGATGAGGTTGGAGCGGTGGATGCGCTCGTAGGACTCGGCGATGACGGCCTTGACGCCGAGGAGCGCGGTGCCCTTGGCGGCCCAGTCGCGGGACGAGCCGGAGCCGTACTCCTTGCCGGCCAGGACGACCAGCGGGATGCCCTGGTCGATGTAGTTGCGCGAGGCGTCGTAGATGAACGACACCGGCGCGTCGGCCTGGGTGAAGTCGCGAGTGAAGCCGCCCTCGGTGCCCGGCGCGATCTGGTTGCGCAGGCGGATGTTGGCGAACGTACCGCGGATCATGACCTCGTGGTTGCCGCGGCGGGAGCCGTAGCTGTTGAAGTCGCGGCGCTCGACACCGTGCTCGGTGAGGTACTTGCCGGCCGGGGTGTCGGCCTTGATGGCGCCGGCCGGGGAGATGTGGTCGGTGGTGACCGAGTCGCCCAGCTTCGCCAGGACGCGGGCGCCGGCGATGTCGGAGACCGGGGTGGTCTCCATCGTCATGCCCTCGAAGTAAGGGGGCTTGCGGACGTAGGTGGACTCGGTGTCCCACTCGAAGGTGTTGCCGGTCGGGATCGGCAGCGCCTGCCACTGGGCGTCGCCCGCGAAGACGTCCTGGTAGGACTTGTTGAACATGTCCTCGCCGATGGCGTTGGCCACGACGTCGTTGACCTCGGCCTCGGACGGCCAGATGTCCTTGAGGAAGACCGGGTTGCCGTCCTGGTCCGTGCCCAGGGCGTCCTTGGTGATGTCCACCTTCATGGAACCCGCGAGGGCGTACGCGACGACCAGCGGCGGGGAGGCCAGGTAGTTCATCTTGACGTCGGGGTTGATCCGGCCCTCGAAGTTGCGGTTGCCGGAGAGCACCGAGGTGACGGCCAGGTCGTGCTCGTTGACGGCCTTGGAGACCTCCTCCGGCAGCGGGCCGGAGTTGCCGATGCACGTGGTGCAGCCGTAGCCGACGAGGTTGAAGCCGACCTTGTCGAGGTAGGGGGTCAGGCCCGCCTTGTCGAAGTAGTCGGTGACGACCTTGGAGCCCGGGGCGAGGGTGGTCTTGACCCACGGCTTGCGGGTCAGGCCCTTCTCGACCGCCTTCTTGGCCACGAGCGCCGCGGCGACCATGACGTAGGGGTTCGAGGTGTTGGTGCAGGAGGTGATCGCGGCGACGGTGACGGCGCCGTGGTCGATCTCGTAGGTCGAGCCGTCGGGGGCGGTCACGGTGACCGGCTTCGACGGGGCGCCCGCGGAGACGGCCGGGGCGTCGGAGGCCGGGAAGGACTCCTTGCCCGCCTCGTCGACGGTGTCGACGTAGTTGCGGACGTCCTGCGCGAACTGCGCGGCGGCGTTCGCCAGGACGATGCGGTCCTGCGGGCGCTTCGGGCCGGCGATGGAGGGGACGACGGTGGAGAGGTCCAGCTCCAGCTTCTCGGAGAAGTCCGGCTCGGCGGCCGGGTCCAGCCAGAGGCCCTGCTCCTTGGCGTACGCCTCGACCAGCGCGACCTGCTGCTCGGAGCGGCCGGTGAGCTTGAGGTACTTCAGCGTCTCGCCGTCGATCGGGAACATCGCGGCGGTGGAGCCGAACTCCGGCGACATGTTGCCGATGGTGGCGCGGTTGGCGAGGCTCGTCGCCGCCACACCCTCGCCGTAGAACTCGACGAACTTGCCGACGACGCCGTGCTTGCGCAGCATCTCGGTGATCGTGAGCACGAGGTCGGTGGCGGTGGTGCCGGCGGGCAGCTCACCGGTCAGCTTGAAGCCGACGACGCGCGGGATGAGCATGGAGACCGGCTGGCCCAGCATCGCGGCCTCGGCCTCGATGCCGCCGACGCCCCAGCCCAGCACGCCGAGGCCGTTGACCATGGTGGTGTGCGAGTCGGTGCCGACGAGGGTGTCGGGGTACGCCTGACCGTTGCGGACCATGACGGTACGGGCCAGGTGCTCGATGTTCACCTGGTGGACGATGCCGGTGCCCGGGGGGACGACCTTGAAGTCGTCGAACGCGGTCTGGCCCCAGCGCAGGAACTGGTAGCGCTCCTTGTTGCGGCCGTACTCCAGCTCGACGTTCTGGCCGAAGGCGTCCTTCGTGCCGAACTTGTCGGCGATGACCGAGTGGTCGATGACCAGCTCGGCCGGGGAGAGCGGGTTGACCTTCGCCGGGTCGCCGCCGAGCTCCTTGACGGCCTCACGCATGGTGGCGAGGTCGACGACACAGGGCACACCGGTGAAGTCCTGCATGATCACGCGGGCCGGCGTGAACTGGATCTCCTGGCTGGGCTGGGCCTGCGAGTCCCAGTTGCCCAGCGCCCGGATGTGGTCGGCGGTGATGTTCGCGCCGTCCTCCGTGCGGAGCAGGTTCTCCAGCAGGACCTTCAGGCTGTAGGGCAGACGGGCGGAGCCCTCGACCTTGTCCAGCTTGAAGATCTCGTACGACTCGTCGCCCACCTGCAGCGTGCTGCGGGCGTCGAAGCTGTTCGCCGACACGACAGTCTCCTTCATGCATGAATTCGCGCGTACCACGGCCATCCTGCCGTCACAGCTCCACGCCGATCCGTTAAGGTGAACCTAAGTTAGGTATGCCTTACTGGCGCGGCAGCGGTACGCCTCTCGGCAGATATCTCGATGTCGAGATAACTCTAGTACATCGCTGTGGCGCGGTCATGCCCTGATAGGCCGTGCGTGGCTGCCCCGGGCAGTGATCTCGCGAACATCAGAGATCGTTCCCCTGTTCGAGTGAATGGTGTGTGAGCAGGTCCCGAGTGGGCGTTGATTGCGATAGTCATGCCGCAGTCACGAGGCCTGCGGGAGGACCGATGAACACGCACCCCCATGTCTACGCGGTCGACGACCCCGAAACCGCGCTGAAGTACGCGATCCAGCACCACCGGGGGGACCGGGTGCACATCGTGGAGGGGCGCATCGAATCGATGCGCCCGAGCTGGGGCCACGAAACCGCGGCCGATCAGATCCGCAACCAGATCGCTCCGAGGGTCGCGGAACTGGGCTGCGTCTCAGGTTCAGGCAATCTGGATCTCCCCGGCAGCAGCAACTGGTACATCCCCGATGTGGCGGTTGTCCCCAAAGCCCTGGCGAAGGACGCCTTGGCCCTGCTCCCCGACCAGACACTGCTCATCATCGAAGTCACGCCGGAGTCCAACGGTGACACCGACCGCATCACGAAGCGCCGCCGCTACGCCGAGTACGGCGCCCCCCTTTACCTCCTGGTCGACCGACAAGAAGAAACCTGCACCCTCTACTCGCACCCCGGCAGGCTCGGCTACACGCAGGTGAACGGGCCTCACCCCTTCGGTACGCCTGTACGGCTCCCCGAACCCTTCGGCCTGGAGCTGGACACCTCGGAGCTCTGAGCACGGCCACCGCCCCGGATCGCCCGTCCCACCGCCCGCGGCCGTGCCGGGGAAGAGACCCCCGCCACGCGCGGAAGCACGCTCCGGCTCGCGGGGGCGCCGACGCATCCGAAACCGGAGAGGTGCGCGGCGTGCAGGCGATAGGTCCGTCTCGCAGGGGAATGAATAGCGTCAGGAAGGCAACACAGCAGGCCAGGCCGCGTGGGACGCCCGGCGGCCCGGTGGCCCCGGCGCACCGGGCAGCGCACCGGCGGCTTCCTCCTGCCGGGACCGGACCGCTCCCCCTTCCGCACCGCACACGAGAACCCCACCCCTATGGGGAGAGGATCTCATATCTGAGATACCGTCTGACTCATGACAGACGCCTACCTCGCCCGTATCGGCAAGCTCATCCGCGACGCCAGGCAGCACCGTGGCTGGACCCAGTCGCAGCTCGCGGACGCACTCGGCACCAGCCAGAGCGCCGTCAACCGCATCGAGCGGGGAAATCAGAACATCAGCCTTGATATGATCGCCCGTATCGGCGAGGCGCTGGACAGCGAGATCGTCTCGCTCGGTTACGCGGGGCCCATGCATCTGAGGGTGGTCGGCGGACGCCGTCTCTCCGGTTCCATCGATGTCAAGACCAGCAAGAACGCCTGTGTGGCCCTGCTCTGCGCCACCCTGCTCAACGCCGGCCGGACGACCCTGCGCCGCGTCGCGCGCATCGAAGAGGTCTACCGGATCCTGGAGGTCCTCGGCAGCATCGGCGTCAAGGCGCGCTGGATCAACGACGGCAACGACCTGGAGATCGTGCCGCCGGCCGAGCTGGACCTGGCCTCGATGAACACCGAGGCCGCCCGCCGCACCCGTAGCGTGATCATGTTCCTCGGTCCCCTGCTGCACCGCATGGACCACTTCAAGATCCCCTACGCCGGCGGCTGCGACCTCGGCACCCGCACCGTCCAGCCGCACATGACCGCCCTGCGCCACTTCGGCCTGGAAGTCACGGCGACCGACGGCACGTACCACGCGCAGGTCGACCGTTCGGTCGCACCCACCCGGGCGATCGTGCTGACCGAGCGCGGTGACACCGTCACCGAGAACGCCCTCCTGGCGGCCGCCCGCCACAACGGCGTGACGGTCATCCGCAACGCCAGCTCCAATTACATGGTCCAGGACCTCTGCTTCTTCCTGGAGGAGCTCGGCGTGCGGGTCGAGGGCATCGGTACCACGACCCTGACCGTCCACGGCGTCGCCACCATCGACCGCGACGTCGACTACGCGCCGTCCGAGGACCCGGTGGAGGCCATGAGCCTGCTCGCCGCCGCGGTGGTCACGGAGTCGGAGCTGACGATCCGCCGGGTGCCGGTGGAGTTCCTGGAGATCGAGCTCGCCGTCCTGGAGGAGATGGGCCTCGACCACGAGCGCAGCCCCGAGTACCCGGCGGACAACGGCCGTACCCGGCTGCTGGATCTGACCGTGCGCCCCTCCAAGCTGCGCGCGCCGATCGACAAGATCCACCCGATGCCGTTCCCCGGTCTCAACATCGACAACGTGCCCTTCTTCGCGGCCATCGCGGCAGCCGCGCAGGGCCAGACCCTGATCCACGACTGGGTCTACGACAACCGCGCCATCTACCTGACCGACCTCAACCGCCTCGGCGCGGACGTCAAGCTCCTCGACCCCCACCGCGTCCTGGTGGAGGGCCCGACCCGCTGGCGCTCGGCGGAGATGATGTGCCCGCCGGCGCTGCGCCCCGCGGTGGTCGTCCTCCTGGCGATGATGGCGGCGGA
Source organism: Streptomyces sp. NPDC046215 (assembly GCF_040646215.1). Classification (NCBI taxonomy): domain Bacteria; kingdom Bacillati; phylum Actinomycetota; class Actinomycetes; order Kitasatosporales; family Streptomycetaceae; genus Streptomyces; species Streptomyces sp. NPDC046215. Next base: position 24,095 of record NZ_JBEYZW010000012.1, read on the forward strand.
GGGCACGTCGGTCCTGCGCAACGTGTATGTCATCAACCGGGGTTACGAGGACCTGGCGGAACGCCTCAACTCGATCGGCGCGCAGATCGAGATCTTCCGGGACATCTGAGCCCGCCGGCCGGGCGGCCTCCGGGCCGTCCGGCGGGGCGCCGCCCGGGGCGCCGGCTCAGCGAATGTCGAGCCCCCCGGCGCCGTCCGAGACGCCGCCGACGGTGCCGACGACCCCGGCGAGCGTCGCCGGAATGCCCAGGAAGAGCGTCCGGTGGTTACCGAACAGCACCTACGCGACCGGCACCCGGCCGCGCCCTGACGTGTTTCCCTGCCGCGACGTGTTTCCCTGCCGCATCTCGCCGCGTCTCATTTCCCGTGCACTCGCCCGGGGTCCCTCGGAGCCATGATCTTCGCATCGGGCCGCTCGGAAGCGTGCTGGGCGGGCGTGTAGGAGGAGTCCAGTCCGGTGGCGAGCACACCCGCGGGGAAGCCGAAGACCTTTCCGCCGAGCTTCCCCGCTTGGTTCATCAGCGTGGGCTTGCGGTGCCGTCCGTGCGCGTTCTGCGGCTTCGACGGAATGCCCGGCGGACGGCCTCTGCTGGGACCTCAGGCCGGCAGCCCCCCGGTGGCGGAGCGGCACATCGCCTGGCACACCCGGCAGGTGTTCCGCGGCGAGGCCCGCTCCACCGGTCGGCCGTCGTCCCCGGCCGCTATTACGCTCGTCCCATGAGCGCTCTGTGGGAACCCACCGCCGCCGGTGTGCTGCGGCTGCCGTCCGGGCGGCTCGTGCGCGGGCGGGGGCTGCGGCGGGCTCTGCCGGGCGGGGAGGTGCCTGCCTTCGGCCTGTACCTGCTGGGCAAGGAGCCGCCTGGCGTTTCCTGGGAGGCGCGGTGGCTGCGCTGGCCCGACTTCCGCTTGCCGGCCGACCGGGCGGCGGCCGTCGAGGCGCTGCGTGAGGCATGGGAGCGTGCCGGGGCCGAACGGGTCGAGGTCGCGTGCGGCGGTGGCCGCGGGCGTACCGGGACGGCGCTGGCCTGCCTCGCCGTGCTGGACGGGGTGCCGCGCGGCGAGGCCGTCGGCTTCGTCCGCGAGCACTACGACCGGCGCGCCGTCGAGACGCCCTGGCAGCGCCGCTACGTCGCCCGTTTCCCGGGGCCGTCCGCAGCAGGCTGAAAGAGAGGCACCCCCATGTCCCACCGCGCCGATCTGGTCGTCGCCCTCAAAGAAGGGCGGCTCGCCTTCGAGTTGGGGGAAGGGGTGGCCGACTGCCCCTATCCCGCCGGGGATCCGCGGCGGGCCGCCTGGTTGCGGGGGTTCGCCGCCGCCCGGGACCGGCGTGCCGCCGGGGAGTGAGCCCTCACGGCAGCACCGCGATGCCGTCCAGTTCCACCAGGGCCTCCTCGTCCCACAGGCGCGTCGCACCGATGACCGCCATGGCCGGGTAGTCGCGGCCCGCCAGGCGGCGCCAGACCGCCCCCAGCGCACGGGCGTGCTCGCGGTACGCCGCGACGTCCGTGGTGTAGACCGTGACGCGGGTCAGGTGGTGCGGTGCGCCGCCGGTGGCGCCGAGGGCGGTGAGGAGGTTGGCGAGGGCGCGCTCGAACTGGTCGGAGATGCCGCCCGGCACCAGCCGCCCGTCGGCGTCCAGGGCGGTCTGGCCGGCGAGGAAAACCAGTCGGGTGCCGGTGGTGGTGACCGCGTGGCTGAAGCCCCTGGGGGGCGCGAGTGCGGCGGGGTTGACCCGCTCCGGGCTCACCGGTACAGCTCCCTCGCGATGACCGTGCGCTGCACCTCGGTGGCGCCCTCGTAGATCCGGGGGGCGCGGACTTCCCGGTAGAGGTGTTCCAGCAGGTGGCCGTGGCGGAGGGCGCAGGCGCCGTGGATCTGCACGGCGGCGTCCACGACGAACTGGGCCGTCTCGGTGGCGAAGAGCTTGGCCATCGCCGAGCGGCCCGCGGTGCCGGGTTCTCCCGCGTCGTACGCGGCGGCCGCCGCGTACACCAGGAGGGCCGCGGCCTCGGTGCGGGTGACCATCTCGGCGAGCTGGTGGGAGACGGCCTGGAGGTCCTTCAACGGGCCGCCGAACGCCCGGCGTTCGCCCGCGTGGGCCACGGCCGCGGCCAGGGCCGCCCGCGCCATGCCGACGGCGAAGGCGCCGACGCTCGGCCGGAAGAGGTCGAGGGTGCGCATGGCCACGCCGAAGCCGCCGCCCACCTCGCCGACGACGTCGCCGGGGCCGACGGGGACGGCGTCGAAGGTGAGGGTGCCGACGGGGTGCGGGCCGAGCATGTCGAGCCGGCTGCCGCCGAGGCCCGGGCGGTCGCCGGGGACGAGGAAGGCGGTGACGCCCCGGGCGCCGGGTGCCGGGCCCGTGCGGGCGAAGACCGTGCAGAGGTCCGCTTCGGGGGCGTTGGAGATCCAGCACTTCTCGCCGGTCAGCCGCCAGCCGTGGGCGTCGGGCTCGGCGCGCAGGGCCAGTGCGGCCGCGTCGGAGCCGGCGCCCGGCTCGGTGAGCGCGAACGCGGTCACCGCCCGCCCGGCGACGACCTCGGGGAGCCATCGGGAGCGCTGCTCGGGGGTGCCGTACCGGGCGACCGGCCAGGCGCCCAGGCCCTGGAGGGCGAGGGCCGTCTCGGCGTCCGTGCACTCCCTGGCGAGGGACTCCCGCAGGAGGCACAGGTCCATGGCCCGGACGGTGCCGGTGGCGGGGAGCAGGACGGAGAGCAGGCCCAGTTCGCCGAGGACGCGGACCAGGGGGCGGTTGAGGCGGCCGGGTTCGCCCCTGGCGGCGAGGGGGCGCAAGTGCCGGGCGGTGAGGGTGCGCAGTTCGGTGCACCAGGCGTGCTGGGCCCCATCGAGTGCGAACGGGGTGGTCACCGGCGTCCTCCCTCTGGATCACCTATCGCGCTCAGTTGACTGCCGTCACCGACTCGCTACGCTGACAGTGGATCCGTATCGCTGGCAAGACCCCAGCCCACCCCCGTTTTCCCGGCACGACCGGCACGACCGGCATGAGGGGGCGCATCCGCGATGGAGCTCAAGCCGTCGGCCCACGTCGACACCTTCCCGCGCGACCACCTCCCGCCCGCCGGGCTCTGGCCGGGCCTGCGCTTCGACCTGGCGGGGCCGTCCGCGCTGCGCTACCCCGACCGGCTCAACTGCGGTGCGGAGCTGCTGGACCGGACCGTGCGGCGGCGGGGAGCGGACCGGCCGGCCGTGCGGGACGCCGAGGGCGGCGTGTGGTCGTACGGCGAGCTGAAGGGCCGGGTCGACCGGATCGCGCACACGCTCACCGGCGATCTGGGCGTGGTCCCCGGCAACCGCGTGCTGCTGCGCGGGCCCACCAGCCCGTGGCTGGCGGCCTGTTGGCTGGCCGTGATGAAGGCGGGGGCGGTGGCCGTGACCGTCCTGGCCGCCCAGCGGCCGCACGAGCTCGCGCAGATCTGCGCACTCGCCCGCGTCCGGCACGCCTTGTGCGACGCCCGGGCGCTCGACGACCTCGCGAGGACACCGGCCGGTCCGTTGCGGATCACCGTCTACGGTGGAGACGCCCCGGACGACCTGCTGCGGCTCAGCGCGGACAAACCCTCATCGTACGCACCCGTGGAGACCTCCGCCGACGACGTCGCGCTGATCGCCTTCACCTCCGGCACCACCGGACGGCCCAAGGGCTGCGCGCACTTCCACCGGGACGTGCTCGCCGTGGCCGACACCTTCTCGGAGCGGGTGCTGCGCCCGCGCCCCGACGACGTCTTCGCCGGCAGTCCGCCGCTCGGCTTCACCTTCGGGCTCGGCGGACTGGTGATCTTCCCGTTCCGCGCGGGCGCCTCGACGCTGCTGACGGACTGGGGCGGCCCCGGCCGGCTGCTCGCCGACATCGAACGGCACCGCGTCTCCGTGCTGTTCACCGCGCCCACCGCCTACCGCTCGATGCTTCCCCGGCTCGGCCCGTTCGACCTCTCGTCCCTGCGCCGGTGCGTCTCCGCCGGGGAGCACCTGCCCGCCGCCCTGTGGCACCAGTGGCGGCGGGCCACGGGGCTGCGGGTCATCAACGGCATAGGCGCCACCGAGATGCTGCACATCTTCATCTCCGCCGCCGACGACGCGATCCGGCCGGGCACCACCGGTCTGCCCGTGCCCGGTTACGAGGCGCGGGTCGTGGGCGAGGACGGGCGGCCGGTGCCGGACGGCGAGGCCGGGCTGCTGGCCGTGCGCGGCCCCACCGGGTGCCGCTACCTCGCCGACGAGCGGCAGCGCGCGTACGTGCGGGACGGCTGGAACCTCACCGGCGACACCTATGTCCGCGAGTCCGACGGCTACTTCCGGTTCGTGGCCCGCGCGGACGACATGATCGTCTCGGCCGGGTACAACATCGCCGGCCCCGAGGTCGAGGAGGCCCTGCTGCGCCACCCCGACGTGCTGGAGGCGGCCGTGGTGGGGCGTCCGGACGAGCGGCGGGGCGCGGTCGTCGTCGCGCACGTGGTGCTGCGGGCGGGCGTGCCGCGCACTCGGGAGACCGCCGCGGCGCTGCGGGAGTTCATCACAACGGAGATCGCCCCGTACAAGTGCCCTCGCGAGATCGAGTTCCCGCAGGCCCTGCCGCGCACGCCCACCGGCAAGCTGCAGCGATTCCGGCTACGTCACGGAGCTTTACAGTTTCCCCGTGACTGACCAGCAACCACTTCATACTCCTCGGTCCCTCATCGTCACGTTCTACGGCGCGTACGGGCGCGGGAGAGCCGACCACCCGGCCGGCCGGCCGGTACCGATCGCCGCCCTGATCCGGTTGCTGGGCGCCGTCGGCGTGGACTCGCCGTCGGTGCGGTCGGCCGTCTCCCGGCTCAAACGGCGCGGGCTGCTCGTCGCCGACCGCACCCAGGACGGCGCGGCGGGGTACGGACTCTCCGAAGCCGCCCGGCAGTTGCTGGACGACGGCGACCGGCGGATCTACGGCCGCACGGCCGGGCGGTCGGCCGGCGGCTGGCTGCTGGCGGTCTTCTCGGTGCCCGAGGAGGAGCGGCACAAGCGGCACCTGCTGCGCTCCCGGCTCTCCCGGCTGGGGTTCGGCACGGCGGCACCGGGGGTGTGGATCGCCCCGGCCCATGTGCACGAGGAGACCCGGCACACCCTGGAGCGCCTCGACCTGGCCTCCTACGTCGACCTGTTCCGGGGGTGCCACCTCGGTTTCGAGCCGACTGCCGAGGCGGTGAGCCGGTGGTGGGACCTGGCGGCCCTGGCCCGCCAGCACCGGGCCTTCCTGGCGGCCCACGAGCCCGTCCTGCAGCGCTGGACGCGGCGGCGCGCCGTGCCGCCCGAGGACGCCTACCGGGACTACCTCCTCGCGCTGGACTCCTGGCGGCGGCTGCCCTACGCCGACCCCGGGCTGCCGGCGTCGCTGCTGCCCGCGGACTGGCCGGGCGGCCGGGCGGCGCGGGTGTTCATGGCCCTGCACACCCGGCTGCGGGACGGCGGGGCGCGGTTCGTGGCCTCGGCGCTGCGCTGAGCCGCGGCCGCCGGGCGGGTCAGCCCCGCCCGGTCGGCGGCCGGCGGCTGCCCGCCCGGTACGGGGCCGGCCAGGGCGCGCCCGGCCCGGCGTACCCCTGCTCGGCCGCCGCGTGCAGCGTCCAGTGGGGGTCGTAGAGGTGGGGCCGCGCCAGGGCGCACAGGTCGGCGCGGCCGGCCAGGATCAGGGAATTGACGTCGTCCCAGGAGGAGATGGCGCCGACGGCGATGACGGGCACGTGGGCCTCGTTGCGGATGCGGTCGGCGAAGGGCGTCTGGTACGAGCGGCCGTACGCGGGCGCTTCGCCGGGGACGACCTGGCCGGTGGAGACGTCGAGGGCGTCGGCGCCGTGGGCGGCGAAGGCGCGGGCGATCGCGACGGCGTCGTCGTCGGTGGTGCCGCCGTCGGCCCAGTCGGTGGCGGAGATCCGGACGGTCATGGGCCGGTCGGCGGGCCAGACGGCCCGTACGGCGTCGAAGACCTCCAGGGGGTAGCGCAGCCGGGCGGTGAGGTCGCCGCCGTAGGCGTCGTCGCGCCGGTTGGTGAGCGGGGAGAGGAAGCCGGAGAGCAGGTAGCCGTGCGCGCAGTGCAGTTCGAGGAGGTCGAAGCCGGCCCGGGCGGCTGCCCGGGCCGCGCGCACGAACTCCTGGCGCACGGTGGTCATTCCGGCGGTGGTCAGGGCGCGGGGCGTCTGGTTGACGCCGGGCCGGTAGGGCAGGGGGGAGGCGGCGACGAGGGGCCAGTTGCCGCGGGGCAGCGGCTGGTCGATGCCCTCCCACTGGCGCCGGGTGGAGCCCTTGCGGCCGGAGTGCCCCAGCTGGGCGCCGATGGCCGTGCCGGGGGCCTGTCCGTGGACGAAGTCGGTGATCCGGCGCCAGGCGCTCTCGTGTTCCGTCCGGTAGAGCCCGGCGCAGCCGGGGGTGATGCGGCCGTGGGGGCTGACGCAGATCATCTCGGTCATGACGAGTCCGGGGCCGCCGAGGGCGCGGGCGCCGAGGTGGACGAGGTGGAAGTCGCCGGGGGTGCCGTCGACGGCGGAGTACATGTCCATCGGGGAGACGACGATCCGGTTGCGCAGGGTCAGGCCGCGCAGGGAGAAGGGGGTGAACATCGGGGGTGTGCCGGGGGGTACGCCGGCCTCGGCCTCGACGGAGGCGACGAAGGCGGGGTCGCGCAGGCGGAGGTTGTGGTGGGTGACGCGGCGGCTGCGGGTGAGGAGGTCGAAGGCGAACCGGCGGGGTGGCCGGCGGGCGTGGACGGCGAGGTCCTCGAACCATTCGAGGCTGGCGCGGGCGGCGCGCTGGGTGGACTCCACCTTCGGGCGCCGCTCGCTCTCGTACGCGGCGAGGGCCTCGGGGAGGGTGGGCCGGTCCCGCAGGTGGCCGGCGAGGGCGAGGGCGTCCTCGACGGCGAGCTTGGTGCCGGAGCCGATGGAGAAGTGGGCGGTGTGGGCGGCGTCGCCGAGCAGGACGGTGTTCCGGTGGGACCAGCGGGCGTTGACGACGGTGCGGAAGGCCGTCCAGGCGGAGCGGTTCGAGCGCAGCGGCCGTCCGCCGAGGAAGTCGGCGAAGTACGCGGCGCACTGGGCCAGGGAGGCTTCCGTGTCCCGGCGGTCGAGGCCGGCGCGGCGCCACACGTCTTCGCGCATCTCGACGATGACAGTGCTGGCGCCGGGTGCGAAGGGGTAGCCGTGGAGCTGCATCGGGCCGTGCTCGGTCTCGGCTGTCTCGAAGCGGAAGGCGTCGAGGGCGAAGTCGGTGGCGAGCCAGATATAGCGGCAGCGGTGTGTGGTGAGGGTGGGGCGGAAGTGGTCCCGGAGGGCGTCGCGGGTGCGGCTGTGCAGTCCGTCCGCGGCGACGACCAGGTCGTGAGTGCGGGCCAGGTCGGCGGCGGGGGGCGCCTCGGTGCGGAAGCGGAGGGTGACGCCGAGGTCGCGGCAGCGGGCGTGGAGGAGCTGGAGGAGCCGGCGGCGGCCGAGGGCGGCGAAGCCGTGGCCCCCCGAGCGCAGCACGGTCCCGCGGTGGACGACGTCGATGTCGTCCCAGCGGACGAACTCGCGCCGCAGGGCGCTGTGGACGACGGGGTCGGCGCTCTCGATGCCGCCGAGGGTCTCGTCGGAGAGGACGACGCCGAAGCCGAAGGTGTCGTCGGGGGCGTTGCGTTCCCAGAGGGTGACCTCGCGCTCGGGGGCGTAACGTTTCAGCAGGGCGGCGGCGTAGAGGCCGCCCGGTCCGCCGCCGATGACCGCGACCCGCCGCATCTCACCGGCCCTGCCACGCGGGGGGCCGCTTCTGGGTGAAGGCCGCGTGGAACTCGGCGTAGTCGTCGCTGTTCATCAGGAGGGCCTGGGTGGCGGCGTCGAGTTCGACGGCGGCGGCCAGGGGCATGTCGAGTTCGGCGGTGAGCAGGGCCTTGGTCTGGGCCTGGGCGAGGGCGGGGCCGGCGGCGAGGCGGCGGGCGAGGCCCCGGGCGGCGGTAGCGGCCTCGCCCTCGGCGGCGAGCAGGCTGATCAGGCCCAGGCGTTCGGCCTCGTCGGCGCGGACGGGGTCGCCGAGCATCAGCAGCCGGGTGGCGTGGCCGAGGCCGACGACGCGGGGCAGGAGGTAGGCGGCGCCCATGTCGCCGCCGGAGAGGCCGACCTTGGTGAAGAGGAAGGCGAAGCGGGCGGTGGGGTCGGCGACGCGGAAGTCGGCGGCGAGCGCGAGGACGGCGCCGGCGCCCGCGGCGACGCCGTGGACGGCGGCGATCACGGGGAAGGGGCACTCGCGTAACGCCCGGACGACCTGTCCGGTCATCCGGTTGAAGTCGAGGAGCCGGCGGGTGTCCATGGCCAGGGTGGCGCCGATGATCTCGTCGACGTCGCCGCCCGAGCAGAAGCCGCGCCCTTCGCCGCCGAGCACGAGGGCCCGTACCCCGCCGCCGCGGGCGAGTTCGGGCAGCAGGTCGCGGAGGTCTGCGTAGGCGCCGAAGGTGAGGGCGTTGAGCCGGTCCGGGCGGGCCAGGGTGACGGTGGCGATGCCGGAGTCGAGGGCCAGGCGCAGGTGCCGCCATTCCTCGGTGCGGGGCGCGGAGCCGGTGAACGGGCTCATGGGCACGGCCTCCTTCAGCCGGGGGCTGGTGTCTGCCTGCCCTGTGAAGCTATCACCGGTGTGTGACTGTCGTCACGAGTGCGCGATAAGGGCGGCGGCCGTGCGGCCGCCGCCCCGAGGGCGGAGTCCCTCAGCGGGCCAGCGTCGCCACCAGGACGGCCTTGATCGTGTGCATCCGGTTCTCGGCCTGGTCGAAGACGATGGAGTGCTGCGACTCGAAGACCTCGTCGGTCACCTCCAGGGAGGTGAGGCCGTGGCGCTCGAAGAGCTCCCGGCCGACCGTGGTGCCGAGGTCGTGGAAGGCGGGCAGGCAGTGCAGGAACTTCACCGCGGGGTTGCCCGTCGCCCGCAGCACGTCCATGGTCACGGCGTAGGGGGCCAGCAGTCCGATGCGCGCGTCCCACACCTCCTTGGGTTCGCCCATCGACACCCACACGTCGGTGGCGAGGAAATCCGCGCCGAGCACCCCCTCGGCGACGTCGGCCGTGAGCATGATCCGCGCACCGCTGGCCTGGGCGAGGCGGCGGGCCTCGGTGACGATCTCGGGGGCCGGCCACAGCTCCTCGGGGGCCACGATGCGCACGTCCATGCCGAGCAGGGCGCCGGTGATCAGGTAGGAGTTGCCCATGTTGTAGCGGGCGTCGCCGAGGTAGGCGTAGGCGACGTGCTCGGGGGCCTTGGCGGTGTGCTCGGACATCGTGAGGACGTCGGCGAGCATCTGCGTGGGGTGCCATTCGTCGGTGAGGCCGTTGAAGACGGGCACTCCGGCGAACGCGGCCAGCTCCTCCAGGACGTCCTGGCCGTGCCCCCGGTACTCGATCGCGTCGAACATCCGCCCGAGCACGCGCGCGGTGTCCTTCACCGACTCCTTGTGGCCGATCTGGGAGCCCACGGGGTCGAGGTAGGTCGTCCGGGCGCCCTGGTCGGCGGCGGCGACCTCGAAGGCGCAGCGGGTGCGGGTCGAGGTCTTCTCGAAGACCAGGGCGATGTTCCTGCCGCGGAGCCGCTGCACCTCGACGCCGGTCCGCTTGGCGGCCTTGAGCTCGGCGGCGAGCTCGACGAGACTGTGGAACTCCTCGGCGGTGAAGTCCGTCTCTTTGAGGAAGTGGCGGCCTTTGAGGTCTGTCGCCATGGGGTGGGCTCCTAGCTCACGACTGCGGGAAAACCGGAATTCTATACGATCCTCCGCATTGATATGCAGGAGGGTCGGCTCTCAGCCGTCCGCGACGGCGTCCCGCTCGATCGGACAGCTCATGCAGCGCGGCCCGCCCCGGCCCCGCCCCAGCTCGCTGCCCGGGATGGTGATGACCTCGATGCCGGCCTTGCGCAGGAAAGTGTTGGTCGTGGCGTTGCGCTCGTAGGCCACCACCACGCCCGGCTCGATGGCCAGGACGTTGCAGCCGTCGTCCCACTGCTCCCGCTCCGCCGCGTGCACGTCCTGCGTCGCGGTCAGGACGCGGACGGAGTCGAGGCCCAGGGCCGCGGCGACGGCGCGGTGCATGTGCTCGGGCGGATGGTCGGTGACCTTCAGCTCGCGCTCGCTCACCCCGGGCTCGATGGTGTACGAGCGCAGCATCCCCAGGCCGGCGTACTGCGTGAACGTGTCGCCGTCCACCATCGTCATGACCGTGTCCAGGTGCATGAACGCCCGCCGCTTAGGCATGTCCAGCGCCACGATCGTCCGGGCCGAACCGGCGGCGAAGAGCCGGTGGGCCAGCATCTCCACCGCCTGCGGAGTGGTCCGCTCGCTCATCCCGATCAGCACGGCGCCCTCGCCGATGACGAGCACGTCCCCGCCCTCGATCGTGGACGGGTAGGCGGCCTGCCCCTCGGACCAGACGTGGAAGCCGCCCGGGGAGAACAGGGGGTGGTAGCGGTAGACGGCCTCGTAGTGCACGGTCTCGTGCCAACGCGCCGGCCAGCGCATCGCGTTGACGCACACGCCGTCGTAGATCCAGGCGGAGGTGTCCCGGGTGAAGAGGTGGTTGGGCAGCGGGTTGATCAGGAAGTCGTCCGGTTCCATGACGTGGAAGCGGACGGAGACCGGCTCCGCGTACCGCTCCAGGAACTCCCGCTTCGTCATCCCGCCGACCAGCCAGGTGCCGAGCTCCGGCGCGGCCATGGAATCGAAGGCGGCGCGCAGGTGGCCGGTGGCGAGCGGGCCGTACTCCTTCTCGTCGAAGACCCGGTCCAGGACGAGCGAGCGCGCCTCCGGAATCGCCAGGCTCTCCTCCAGCAGGTCCTGGAAGAAGTGCACCTCGACCCCCCGCTCGCGCAGCACGTCCGCGAACCCGTCGTGCTCGGCCCGCGCGCGGCGCACCCAGAGCACGTCGTCGAAGAGCAGGGCGTCCTTGTTGGACGGGGTGAGCCTCTTCAGCTCCAGGCCGGGGCGGTGCAGTATGACGCGGCGCAGCCGCCCGGCCTCGGAATCGACATGGAATCCCATCCCCCCATCCTGACCTGTGGGGGCCGAGATCACTCGGTACCCGGGCGCGGAGATCGCCGCCGTGGCGCAGCGGCACCGGCCCGGTGGCGCGTTTCGCGCCACCGGGCCGGCCCGCCCTACAGCCGGGGGTCCACCGGCTCGGACTCCAGGGCGAGGACCGCGAAGACCGCCTCGTGGACCCGCCAGAGCGGCTCGCCGGCCGCCAGCCTCTCCAGCGCCTCCAGGCCGAGGGCGTACTCGCGCAGGGCCAGGGAGCGCTTGTGGCCGAGGTGGCGTACGCGCAGCCGGGCGAGGTTGTCCGGACGGGTGTACTCCGGCCCGTAGACGATCCGCAGGTACTCCCGGCCGCGGCACTTGACGCCCGGCTGCACGAGTCGGCCGTCGGGGCGCGCGGTCAGCCCCTGGAGCGGCTTGACGACCATGCCCTCGCCGCCGGCGGCGGTGAGGTCCAGCCACCACCGGGTGCCCTCGGCGACGGACGCCTCGTCGCCGGTGTCGACGACGAGCCGGCGGGTGGAGGCGAGGATCCGGGGCTCGCCCGCCGCCCCGGCGCTCTCCTCCTCGTGCGCGATGAGCCGGTCGACGAGGGCCAGGTGTTCATCGTGCGGCAGGGTGACGAGGGTGCGCCCCCGGGCGGCCAGGATCTGGAAGGGCGCGAGGCGGACGCCGTCGAGCCCGTCCACCGGCCAGCAGTAGCGGCGGTACGCCTCCGTGAACGCCTGCGCGTCCCCGGCCCGGGCGCGCTGCCCGGCGAGCAGCCCGGCGACGTCCACGCCGCGCGCGGCGGCGGACTCCAGGGCGGCGAGGGCGGCGGGGAGGACCGTGCGGGAGGCGGCGCCCACGGCGGCGTACTGGTGGCGCAGCAGGCCCGTGGCCTTCAGCGACCAGGGCATCAGCTCGGCGTCCAGCAGCAGCCAGTCGGTGTCCAGCTCCTCCCACAGCCCGGCGCCGCCCACCACCCGGGCCAGCCGGCCCAGGACGCCTTCGGTCAGGGCCGGGTCGTCGAAGAACGGCCGCCCGGTGCGCGTGTACAGGGCACCGGTCACCCCGCCGGCCGCGCCGAACCGCTCCCGTGCCACGTCCGCGTCCCGGCAGACCAGGACCACCGCGCGCGAGCCCATGTGCTTCTCCTCGCACACCACCCGGCGCACTCCGTCGGCGCGGTAGGAGGCGAACGCCTCCGCCGGGTGCTCCAGGTAGCCATCCTCCTGCGAGGTGGCGCAGGGGGCCATGGTCGGCGGGAGGTAGGGCAGCAGCCGGGGGTCGACGGCGAAGCGGCTCATGACCTCCAGCGCGGCCGCGGCGTTCTCCTCCTTCACCGCGACGCGGCCCAGGTGCCGGGTCTCGACGGCCCGGCGGCCGGTGACGTCGGCGAGGTCGAGGGGGCGGCCGTCCGCTCCCCCGGGGGCCTCGCTCGTCAGCGGCTTCACCGGCGCGTACCAGACGCGTTCGGCCGGGACGTCCACGAGCTCGCGCTCGGGCCAGCGCAGGGCCGTCATCCGGCCGCCGAAGACGGCGCCGGTGTCGAGGCAGATGGTGTTGTTGAGCCAGCCGGCCTTGGGGGTGGGGGTGTGTCCGTAGACGACGGCGGCGCGGCCGCGGTAGTCCTCGGCCCACGGGTAGCGCACGGGCAGGCCGAACTCGTCGGTCTCCCCCGTCGTGTCGCCGTACAGGGCGTGGCTGCGCACCCGGCCGGAGGTGCGGCCGTGGTACTTCTCGGGCAGGCCGGCGTGGCAGACGACGAGGTCGCCGCCGTCGAGCACGTAGTGGCTGACCAGCGACCGGATGAAGTCGCGCACCCGGTCGCGGAAGGCCGGGTCCCGGGCGTCCTCCCGCTCCAGCTGCTCGACGGTCTCCGCGAGCCCGTGGACGAGCTTGACGTCGGCGCCCTTGAGATAGCGGCCGAGCTTGTTCTCGTGGTTGCCCGGGACGCACAGCGCGTGCCCGGCGGCCACCATGCCCATGACCAGGCGCAGCACGCCGGGGCTGTCGGGCCCGCGGTCGACGAGGTCGCCGACGAAGACGGCCGTGCGCCCCTCGGGGTGCGCGGCGTCCACCGGCCGGCCGGTCTCGTCGTGGACCAGCGCGTAGCCCAGCTTCGTCAGCAGGGTCTCCAGCTCGGAGCGGCAGCCGTGGATGTCGCCGACGATGTCGAAGGGGCCGGTGACGTGCCGCAGGTCGTTGAAGCGGCGCTCCAGGACGACCTCGGCCGACTCGGCCTCCGCGACGCCGCGCAGGACGTGCACCTTGCGGAAGCCCTCGCGCTCCAGGTGGCGCAGGGAGCGGCGCAGCTCGCGCTGGTGGCGCTGGATGACGTGGCGGGGCAGGGCGGCCCGGTCGGGGCGGGCGGCGTTGCGCTCGGCGCAGACGCTTTCGGGGATGTCGAGGACGACGGCGACGGGCAGCACGTCGTGCTCCCGAGCCAGGGCGACGAGCTGCTTGCGGCTCTCGGGCTGGACGCTGGTGGCGTCGACGACGGTGAGCCGCCCGGCCGCGAGCCGTTTGCCCGCGATGTGGTGCAGCACGTCGAAGGCGTCGCGGCTGGCGCTCTGGTCGTTCTCGTCGTCGCTGACCAGACCGCGGCAGAAGTCCGAGGAGAGGACCTCGGTGGGCTTGAAGTGCCGGGCGGCGAAGGTGGACTTGCCGGACCCGGTGGCGCCGATGAGCACCACGAGGGACAGGTCGGGGACGGCGAGGGTGCGGGCGGTGCCGGTGGTGCCGGTGGCGTCGGTGGTCATGCCGCGTTCGCCTCCTTCGTGGTGGGGCCGTGCTGCGTGGTGGGGTCGTGCTTCGTGGTGAGGTCGTGCCGGTGGAACGTGGCCATCTGGGTGGGCGGGCCCACCTCGGGGTCGTCGGGCCCCACGGGGGTGAACTCCACGGCGTAGCGGTGCCGTTCGGCGATTTCGGCGGCCCATGCGCGGAACTCTTCGCGGTTCCACTCGAAGCGGTGGTCGGCGTGGCGCACGTGCCCGGCCGGGAGGGTCTCCCAGCGGACGTTGTACTCGGCGTTCGGGGTGGTGACGATGACGGTGGCGGGCCGCGCCGCGCCGAAGACCGCGTACTCCAGGGCGGGCAGCCGCGGCGGGTCGAGGTGCTCGACGACCTCGCTGAGGACGGCCGCGTCGTAGCCGGCCAGCCGGGCGTCGGTGTAGGCGAGCGAGCCCTGGAGCAGCTTCACCCGGGCGGCCTGCCGCTCGGTCATCCGCTCCAGGCCCAGCCGCCGGGCGGCCTCCCGCAGCGCGCGCACCGAGACGTCGACGCCGACGACCTCGGTGAACCGGGGGTCCTTGAGCAGCTCTCCCACCAACTGGCCCTGCCCGCAGCCCAGGTCGAGGACGCGGGCGGCACCGGAGGCGCGGAGCGCGGCGAGGACGGCCGCACGCCGCCGGACGGCCAGCGGGACCGGCTTGTCCGGGGTGTCGCTCTCCTCGTCCACCGCGTTGTCGAGCGCCTCGGGTTCGGTGTCGTCCGCCTCGGCGAGCCGGGCGAGCGCGTCTCGGGTCAGGGACGGGCGGTGCGCGAGGTAGCGGCGGGTGATGAGCCGCTGCTCGGGGTGGTTCTCCAGCCAGCCCTCGCCGGACCGGAGCAGCTTCTCCACTTCGTCGGGGGCCACCCAGTAGTGCTTGGAGTCGTCGAGCACCGGGAGGAGGACGTAGAGGTGGCGCAGGGCCTCGGCGAGGGTCGTCTCGCCCTCCAGCACCAGGCGGACGTACCGGGAGTCGCCCCACTGCGGGAACGTCTCGTCCAGCGGTACGGGTTCGGCGGTCACGGACCAGCCCAGCGGCTCGAAGAGCCGCGCCACCAGCGCCGCGCCGCCGCGGGCGGGCAGGACGGGCACCTCGATGCGCAGCGGCCTCGGCCGGCCGGTGAGCTCGGGCCGGGCGGCGCACTGTCCCTTGACCGCGCTGGAGAAGACGCTGCCGAGCGCGACGGCGAGCAGCGAGGACGCCGCGTAGGGGCGGTCGTTGACGTACTGCGCCAGGGCGGAGTCGGGCGCGCCGCCGCGGCCCTTGCCCTTGGCCCGCCGCACCAGCGCCACCGGATCGACCTCCAGCAGCAGGGCCGCCGTGCAGCGGTCCGCGGTCGCCTCGGGGTAGAGGACGTGCGCGGTGCCGTGGGAGGTCGAGAACCGCTGGGCCTTCTCCGGGTGTTTGTGCAGCAGGAAGCCGAGGTCGGTCGCGGGGGCGTCAGGGGTGCCGGTCGTGCTGATCGTCAGGAACACGCGACCGATTATCGGCGGGACGGATCGGTATGCCCTAATGCTTTTCCGTTCGGCCGGAATCCTTTTCCGGGCGGCTGTCGCGCTTTTCGCGGCCGCCGCCGAACAGTCCGGCCAGCCGGGCACGGGTGAGGACGGCGACGGTGAACGCGCAGGTGATGATCCCAGACGCGACCATCTCCTCGGCCGCCGCCCAGTGCACGGTGAGCGTCCGCCGGATGCCCTCGGCGGTGTCCAGGGCACCGGTACGGCGGATGCGGGCCGCGTACAGCTCGACGTGGTCGCCGATCAGCCCGGTGTCGGGGTGCAGGCTGCCCAGCGGCAGCAGTTCGGTGGCCTCGGTGCCGAGCTCTTCCGCCAGCTCGCGGGCGGCGCTCTCAGCTCCCGTGGCCCCGGCCGCGCCCATGCCCCGGGGGGCCTCCCAGTGCCAGGCCCGGGTGGCGTGCCGGTAGTGCTCGACGAGGACGACGCTGTCGTCCTCCAGGAGGGGGAGGATCACCGCCCCCGGGCTCGCCGCGGTGGACATCATGCGTACGTACAGCCCCAGCGCGCCGCCGGGGAAGCGGACCGCGTCGCGGAGGAGGGTGACGAACCGGTCGGCGTACACGACGCCGACCCGGTCGTCCGCGTCCTCCGTGGTGCCGCGCCGCGCCTGCCGGACGCTGTCCGGGTCGAGGAGGATGTCGATGCCGCCCGGGGTGTTGGCGAACAGCTCGGGGCGGGCGGTGCGCAGTCGGTCGTACAGGGCCGCGGCTTCGTCTCGCACTGCGTCAGTACTCCGGGATCTCCTGGATGGTGGCGGAGCTGGTGGCGGCCGTCGAACCGCCGTCCTCCCGGTATCCGGGCAGCTTGCGCACCATGCTGTGGAACCGTTCCCACTCGCGGGCGCTGTCGAACCGGATCGCGGCCATCTCCCGGGCGAACTTCTGCTCCCGGCGGCCCTCCACCCGGTTGCGCAGGACCAGCTGCACGGACCCGCCGTAGGTGGCGGTCGCGGCTCCCAGGGTTCCGGCGACGCTCCACGCCTCGTCGCCGGTGACCGCCGTGAAGGTGGCCCCGCCGACGGTGACGAGCACCTCGATGACCGGTGACCACCTGCTGGCCCGCGCGTGCTGGTCGGCACGGGCCTCCGCGAGGCGGACGATCTCGGAGTTCAGACCGACGTAGCGGCGGAAGACCTGCTCCACGCTGTCGTGGAAGGTGCTCGGGTCGGCGGTCAGCGCGTCGAAGGCCCGCATGTAGCTCTCCCACGCGCTGCTCTGCCGCAGGCTCCAGATGTCCTCCAGGGCCAGGGTGTCGACGGTGGAGGGGGTGAGGGCGAGCCGGTCCTGAACGGTGGAGAACGCCTGCCGCCGCAGGAAGCGCAGCAGCTCGTCCGGGTCGGTGACCGTGCCGCTCGGGGTCGTCCGCACGTCCCGCCACTCCTGGAGCGCGATCCGCCGGAGGCTGCCGGAGGGGGTCAGCGGGTACATTCCGAGGGCGTCGGCGAGGTTGACGTTGTAGATGAGATCGAGCAATTGCTTGATCTCTCCGGCGAACGGCTTTCTCCTGTCGTACCGCCCGTCGGAAACCGGCACGCCGGGCACGGAGACGAATTCCTCGTACAGCACGCCGCGGGTGACGAGCTGACCGCGAATGCGCCGCTCATTGCTGAACTGCACGACGTCGCCGATCCTTTCGGCGAACCGCGGGATGTTCCGGCTGCTGACCCCCACCTGGGCGGCGAGCAGGGGGATGTCCTTGGCGGTGAGCCCCTGCACCCGGGCGGCGAAGGGGTTGAACAGGGCGCTGCGGGTGGTGTCGCGGTTCTCCTCGTCGTCCCAGGACATCCGCAGGCAGCGGATGCGGTCCCCGGCCGGCATCTGCTCCACGGTGTCCTGCCAGGCGGCGAACCCCTCCTCGTCGACGTCCACGCCCTGCGGGTGGTCCGTCGGCTCCCGTTCGTTGAGGAGGTAGGGCACCAGCGCCCCGGCCGCGAGCAGCTTCTGGTGGGCGCGGCGGGCCGGGCCGCCCTCCAGGAGATCGCGGCTCACCGCGCGGTTGTTGTAGAAGAACACGCGGTTGGCCACGACCTGGCGGGTGTTGATGAGGCTGCGGAAGTACTCCGCGCGCACCTCCTTGCCGCGCACCCCTTCGACCTCACGGAGCGATTTACCCTTCCTGACCATGTTCCGGGTCAGCTCCGCGTTGACCCACTGGTTGTCCAGGGACTGGGCGATCACCGCCCCCGGCTCCAGCTCCAGGGGCTGCACCCTGGTCACCGCGTCTCCCGCGTCACACGTCATGTTTCCCCCGATCGTGCCGACAGCCCGGCCGAGCGCGGCTCAGCTGCCACGAGAAGCGCCCGGAATCCCCGTCGGGCGCACTGCTCACGTCCCTTTCCACGCTAGCGGTGAACTTCTGGCCCGGGGTCGCGGTTGCGCCAACCACCCGGAAATGCAGGGGCGTTGTGCGAGCTGAGCTGAAAGGGGTGTGACGCCGGTGAGTGCGGTGGCGCGTCTGGTCAGAGGGACCGGAGGGTCCGGGCCAGTGCGGTGACGCTGTCCGGGCCCACACGGCAGCAGCCGCCGATGAGACGGGCACCCGCGGACCGCCAGGCCGCGACGCGGGTGGCGTCGAAGGTAGGCAGCCCCCGCCAGCTCCGCGCTTCGGCGTCCCACTCCTCTCCGCTGTTCGGGTAGACCACGACCGGCTTGCCGGTGGCCTCCGAGGCGAGCTCCACGGCCCGGCCGGCGTCGCGCGGATCGCAGCAGTTCACCCCCACGGCGATCACCTGTTCCCGCCCGGCGGCGAGCGCGAACGCCTCCCGCAGGGGCTGCCCCGCCCGGGTGCGTTCCCCCTCGACGCTGTAGCTCAGCCAGACGGGCACCCCGCAGCCCTCCACCGCCTTCAGCAGCGCCTCCGCCTCGTCGATGTCGGGCACCGTCTCCAGGGCCAGCACATCCGGCCCGGCCGCCACCAGCGCCTCGACGCGCGGCCGGTGGAACCGCTCCAGCTCCGCCACGCTCAGGCCGTACCGGCCGCGGTACTCGCTGCCGTCGGCGAGCATCGCCCCGTACGGCCCCACGGAGGCGGCCACCCAGACCTCCTCCGCGCCCGCCCCGGCGGCCCGCCGGGCCACGTCCACGCTGCGCCGCAGCAGCCCGGCGGCTTCCTCGCGCCCGATGCCGCGCCGGGCGAACCCCTCGAACGTGGCCTGATAGCTGGAGGTGATCAGCACCCGGGCGCCCGCCCGCACATAGGCGGTGTGTGCCGCCTCGATCTGCCCCGGGTCGTCGGCGAGCAGCCGGGCCGACCACAGGGCGTCGGACAGATCGCAGCCCTGCGCCGCCAGTTGGTTGGACAGACCGCCGTCCAGGACGAGCGGTCCGCGCGCCAGCGCGGCGGCGAGGGGCGTGGTGGGGGCGGACGTCACGGGGTGCTCCTCCGGGGTGGCCCTGGTGTCCTCAGCCGAGCTGGGACCGGACCTCCGAGGAAATCAGCTCCAGGTGATCGAGGTCGTCGAGGTCCAGGATCTGGAAGTAGATCCGGGACGAGCCGGTCTCCGCGTACTGCCCGATCTTGTCGACCACCTCGGCCGGCGAGCCCGCCAGGCCGTTGGCCTTGAGCTCGGCGACCTCCCGGCCGATGACGGCGGCCCGCCGCGCGACCTCGGCGTCGTCCTTGCCGACGCAGGCGACCAGGGCGTTGGAGTACACCAGCTCATCGCTCTTGCGGCCGATGACCTCGGCGGCCGCCCGGACCCGGCCGAACTGCCGCCGGCTGTCCTCGACGGAGGCGAAGGGGATGTTGAACTCGTCGGCGAACCGCGCGGCGAGCCTGGGCGTGCGGCTCGCGCCGTGCCCGCCGATCAGCACCGGCACCTTCGCCTGGGCGGGCTTGGGCAGCCCCGGGGAGTCGGTGAGCTGGTAGTGGGTGCCGTTGAAGTCGAAGGTCTTGCCGACCTCCGTCGCCCACAGCCCCGTGATGATTTCGAGCTGCTCCTCCAGTCGTCCGAACTTCTCCTTGGGGAAGGGGATGCCGTACGCCTTGTGCTCCTCCTCGAACCAGCCGGCGCCCAGGCCCAGCTCGACGCGGCCACCGGACATCTGGTCGACCTGGGCCACCTGGATGGCGAGGACGCCGGGCAGCCGGAAGGTGCCGGCGGTCATCAGGGTGCCGAGGCGGATGCGCCGGGTCTCCCGGGCGAGGCCCGCCAGGGTGATCCAGGCGTCGGTCGGGCCGGGCAGACCGTCCGCGGAGCCCATGGCCAGGTAGTGGTCGGACCGGAAGAAGGCGTCGAAGCCGAGGTCCTCGGTGGCCTTGGCGACGGTGAGCAAGGTGTCATAGCTCGCCCCCTGCTGGGGCTCGGTGAAGATACGCAGATCCATGCCTCCATCCTGCCTTGCCGCACCGGCGTCAACCGCCCGTGCCCTCCTCCGCCCCGCCCACCCCGGTCGGGTGAAATTCTCCGGTCCGCCCCGGGCGGGAGGGGGCGGGCCAGTGTCCGCCGAGGCTGGTGATCGTTGGCTCGGGCGGAGCCGGACCGCCCGGCCCGCGCACCGGTGTCCGCTGCCGGAGGCGTCGACCGCAACGCCGCCCGCCCGCACCGGGAGGGCCAGGGCCGAGGAGGCCGCGATGACCCAGGAAGCCGCGCCCGAAGAACCCGGAGAAGCAGTGCTCTCCCCTGCCGCTCCCCAGGAGCAGGGCGCACCCAAGGGCCTGTTGCAGCAGATGGAGGAGCTGATGGCAGCGCTGAACGCCGATCTGTCGCAGCTCGACGCCGATCTGCAGTCGCCCGGCGGACGCCCCGCGCCCGGCGGCGGAGGCGGCACCGGCTGACGGCCGGCCGTATCCCGCGCCTCCCGCGCGACCTTCCCGCCCGGCCCGGCCGTACCTCATGCGGCACCGCCTTCCCGCTCGCGCAGCGCCAGGCGTCTTTGTAACCACCGCACCCGGTCAGTCATCTCGTCGGCGGCGTCGATCGCCTCGATGCACTGCCAGTACGAGGCGTCCTCCTCGGAGGAGCAGGCGACGCCCACCAGGGCTATGCCCACCTCTCCGAGCAGCCCGCAGAGACCGGCCAGCGCACTCCAGGGATCCCGGACTTCGGTGAGCTGCGCGGCCCGTATCGCCCCGGCGCGCAGCGTCTGGCGCAGCGCGCCGGAGGCACGGGAGCCCGCCTCGCCCAGATTGCACGCGGCGGCCCGGGCCTCGTAGGGCCCGTGGACCGCCAAGTGGCTGCCGATCGCTCCCGCGAGCGCCTGCGCCTGCCACGCCTCGACGACGATGTCCGCGGCGGCACTGGCCTGCGCCAGGGCCGCCCGGGTGGCTCCGATCAGCCGCATTGCGTCCATGCCCGGTCCCCCACTTCCCGACTGCACCGCTCTCACTACCCAGAGTGATGACTAACCGCCGGAAAAGCCAGGGGAATTCAGAAATCTGTGGATACCAGATGCGCTGTGGATAACTCAATCACTCCATAGAGTGACGATCCGTCGAATCCGAGATGCCCCGCTCCGCTTCTGCTCCCCGAGGCGGGACCGGCCCCGGCGGCACCGGGAACCGCCGCTCGTTCCGGTCGATCTTCGCGGCGAGCGCCGACGCCGCGTCGACCCCGAGCACCTCGCAGAACTGCAGCAGGTACGCCAGGACATCGGCGACCTCGTCCTCCACCCGCCCCGCCGTCTCCTCGTGGTCCATCACCCGTTCGGATTGCTCCGGTGTCAGCCACTGGAAGATCTCGACCAGTTCCGACGCCTCGACGCTGAGCGCCACGGCCAGGTTCTTGGGGGTGTGGAAGGGCTGCCAGTCGCGAGCCGCGGCGAACGCGGCCAGCCGGCGCTGCAGCGCCTTGAGCTCACCGTCGGCCGCGACGCGCTCCGCGTGCTCCTCAGGCGGCGTGGACTCCAGGGGCTCAAGAGGCTCCAGGGGCTCCGTGCGTGCCGCGCTCCCTGTGCGGCCCGTGCGCGCTGCGCTGCCTGTGCGATCTGAGCGGTCTGGGCGGTCCGTGCGGTCTGAGCAGTCCGTGTGTTCTTCGGTCACGTCCCCAGGTCTACCATCGACGCCCGGACGCCTTCCGAGCCCGGCCCCGCGACCCTCGCCGGCCCCTCCGACCCCTCCGGCTCCACCGGCCCCGCCGCTCCGTCGGCCGCCATGCCGCCGCTCACCGTCCCCACCAGCCGCACATGCCCCCGCTCACACATCCGCGCCGCCAGCGTGAGCAGTTCGCGGGACTGGCGCGGGTCCAGGCACCGGTCCAGGCCGTCCACCAGGACCGTGAGCGTCTGCCGCGCGGGCAGCACCTCGGCGGCCGGGTCCATGTCCAGCACGCCGGGGCCCGTCATCAGCACCAGGCACAGGGCGAGGTAGCGCAGTTCCCCGTCGCCGAGCCGGTCCAGCGGTGTCACCGCCCCCGCGCCCCCTGTCAGGACGGCGCGGACGAAACCGCCGTCCAGCCCCTGGGCCGACAGCTCGGTCACCGGGCCGCGGCAGCCCGCGCCCACGGCCGCCACCAGCGCCGCGTGGCGGGTGGCGCACTCGTGCCGGGTGCGGCCGAGCACCGCGGCCAGGTTGTCGCAGGCACTGCGCAGCAGCCCGTCGCGCGCGGCGGCGGGCGCGCGCATCAGCTCCGGCCTCGGGTCACAGGCGAAGACGGAGCGCAGGGCGACCACGGCCTGTTCGGCCGCGCCGAGGACCAGGCGCTGACCGGCGGTCTTGCCCGCGACCCGCAGGGGCAGCAGCGCGGTGCCCAGCAGGTCGTCCGGCAGGGGCGCGCGGGTGACCGGCACGGCTCCGGCGGTGTGCCAGGCCGCCTCGACCGTCCGCAGGCCGGGGTCGCGTAAGGCCGTGGACAGCAGCGTCCGCCCGGAGCCGGTGAGCCGTTCGCCGACGACGCGGAGCTCGGGTTCGGCCTGCACGGCCACGTCGAGCTCGACCCGCCCCGCCGGGCCCTCGACGGTGCAGCCGATCCGGAAGCCGCGCCGCCCCTGGGCGTCCGGTCTGGCCCGGTGCGGCACGCATGCGGCGGGGCCGCCCGCGACCGGGGCGAGGGCTTCGTCGAGCGTGCTGCCGCCCGCCAGCCGGGCGAGGGCCTCGTACGCCTGCAGGGCACTGGACTTCCCGCTGCCGCTCGATCCCCGGAAGAGGGTCAGCGGGCCGAGGGGGAAGACGGCGTTGCGGTGCGACTTGAAGGCGGAGAGCCGGAGTTCGGTCACCACGGGGCGCTGGGGGAGGGCGGCGGCGGCCGGTCGGGCACAGCGTGTGTCCATGCCCGGACCGTATGCGTGGCCCCCTCAGCCAAACCGTTTCAGCTGATCACTCTTCCTACGATCGGGGTATCCCGACGCCACCTCGGTGCCCTCGGGGGCCAGCAGGAAGACGTTGGTGTCGACCCGGTGCATGCCGCTGCCCAGGCCGAAGACGACACCGCTGGAGAAGTCGAGGATGCGCTTGGCGACGTCGGTGTCGGCGCTGGTGAGGTCGAGCAGCACCGGAACACGGGCGATCAGGTGCTCGGCGACCTCACGGGCGTCGGCGAAGATCTGGACGCGGAGGACGACGAGCTGACGCCGGTTCGGCTCGGGCTCCTCCTCGGGCAGGGCCCGGTGGTTGGGCCAGGACGGCCATGCGTGGTGGCCGCGCAGGGGGACGACCTGGGCCAGGCCCTCCCATTGCTCGTCGGTGGCCTCGGACCGGTTCACCGGATCACCCCTCCGGGGAACGTAGTGGCTATGTACATCCCACAATCCTAGGGACAAACGTCACCCGCCAGGCCCAATGACACGCTTCCCGTGGCGCGGCGGGCGTCCTTCACAGCCCTTTCACCCCTTGTCCGGCCGCTGTACGAGACAGGTGGCACGAGCAGGTAGTTTGGCGGTCAACCGAACCACCAGGAGCGTCATGCCGTCCGCCCAGCCCCGCCTTCTGTACGTCACCGACCTGTCCTACCAGGCCCGGGGTCGCCGGTACTGCGACGAGGACATCTTCCTGTCCTCCCGGCTGCGCGAGGACTTCGACACCGCGCTGTGCCACCCGCTGGACGCGGCCGCGCTGATGGACGGCTTCGACCTGGTCCTGGTCCGCAACAGCGGGCCCGTGCTCCACTACGCCGAGCGGTACGCGGCCTTCCGCGAGGCGGCGCTCGCGCGGGGCGTGCGGGTCCACAACCAGCTGTCGGGCAAGGCCGACATGGCCGGCAAGCAGTACCTCGTGGACCTGAGCGCCGCGGGGTACCCGGTCATCCCGACCGTCGACCGCGCGCAGGACGCCGGGCGGCTGCCCGAGGCGGCCGAGTACGTGGTGAAGCCCAAGCTCGGCGCGGACTCCATCGGCCTGCAGTTCGTGCCACGCGACAAGCTGGCGGAGGTGGCCTACGACGGGGTCCTGGTGCAGCCGCGCGTCGACTTCCGGTACGAGGTGTCGTTCGTCTTCGTCGACCGGACCTTCCAGTACGCGCTGTACGCGCCCCGGCCCGATCAGCGGTGGGTCCTGGAGCCGTACGAGCCCACCGCCGCGGACCTGGCGTTCGCCCAGCGCTTCGTCGACTGGAACGACATCGACCGCGGCGTCCAGCGCGTGGACGCCTGCCGGGCCCCCGGGGGCGAGCTCCTCCTCGTCGAGCTGGAGGACCTCAACCCGTACCTGTCCCTGGACCTGCTGACGCCACAGGCCCGCGACGCCTTCGCCGCGAGCCTCACCGCGTCCCTGCGGGGGCTGCTGGCCGACTCCCCCGCCGCCCGGTCCGCCGCCTGACCCTCGCGGGGACCGGGCCGGGGCGGCCGCTACACCGGCGGGTTGCCGTGCTTGCGGGCCGGCAGGGCCGCGTGCTTGGCGCGGAGCATGGCCAGCGACCGGATGAGGACGGCCCGGGTCTCCCCGGGGTCGATGACGTCGTCGACGAGGCCACGCTCGGCGGCGTAGTACGGGTGCATCAGCTCGGCCTTGTACTCCTTGACCATCCGCTCCCGCGTCGCCTCCGGGTCGTCCGACTCCGCGATCTGCTTGCGGAAGATGACGTTGGCCGCGCCCTCGGCCCCCATCACCGCGATCTCGTTGCCGGGCCACGCGTACGTCAGGTCGGCGCCCACGGACTGCGAGTCCATGACGATGTACGCGCCGCCGTACGCCTTGCGCAGGACGACGGAGATGCGCGGCACGGTGGCGTTGCAGTACGCGTACAGCAGCTTCGCGCCGTGGCGGATGATCCCGCCGTGTTCCTGGTCCACCCCGGGCAGGAAGCCGGGGACGTCGATCAGGGTGACGATCGGGATGCTGAACGCATCGCAGAACTGGACGAAACGGGCGGCCTTCTCACTCGCGTGGATGTCCAGGACGCCCGCCAGGGAGATGGGCTGGTTGGCGACGACGCCGGTCACGTGCCCGTCCAGCCGCACCAGGGCGCACACCACGTTGGGCGCCCAGGCGGCGTGGATCTCGAAGAGCTCACCGTCGTCGGCGACCTCCTCGATCACCCGGCGGATGTCGTAGGGGCGGTTGGGGTCGGCGGGCACCAGATCGGCGAGGACGTCGGTGCGCCGGTCGGCGGGGTCCGAGGCGGGTGCCACCGGCGGCAGTTCCCGGTTGTTGGCCGGGAGGAGGGAGAGGAGGTAGCGGACCTCCTCCAGGCACGACTCCTCGTCGTCGTACACGAAGTGGGCCACGCCGGACGTCCCCGCGTGCACGTCCGCGCCGCCGAGGCCGTTCTGGGAGATCTCCTCGCCGGTGACGGCCTTGACGACGTCCGGGCCGGTGATGAACATCTGCGACGTCTCGCGCACCATGAAGACGAAGTCGGTGAGCGCCGGGCTGTAGGCCGCGCCGCCCGCGCACGGGCCGAGCATCACGCTGATCTGCGGGATCACCCCCGAGGCGCGGGTGTTGCGCTGGAAGATGCCGCCGTAGCCGGCCAGCGCCGTGACGCCTTCCTGGATGCGGGCCCCGGCGCCGTCGTTGAGGGACACCAGGGGCGCCCCGGCCTGTTCGGCCAGGTCCATCACCTTGTGGATCTTCTGGGCGTGGGCCTCGCCGAGCGCGCCTCCGAAGATCCGGAAGTCGTGGGCGTAGACGAACACGGTCCGCCCGTACACCGTGCCCCAGCCCGTGACGACGCCGTCGGTGTAGGGCTTGCGGTGCTCCAGGCCGAAGCCGGTCGCCCGGTGCCGGCGCAGTGGCTCGATCTCCTGGAAGGAGTCGGTGTCGAGCAGCAGGGCGATGCGTTCGCGCGCGGTCAGCTTGCCCTTGGCGTGCTGGCGTTCGGTCGCCGCCGGGTCGGGGCCGCGCCGGGCCTCCTCGCGAAGGCGGGCGAGCCGGGCCGCTCCGTCGGCGGGGGCCGCGGCGGGGCGGTGGTGGTCCATCGTGGTCACGGCGCCGTCACCTCCTGGGGGGTCGCCGGGGCGGGGAACCAGCCGGCGTCGACGAAGAAGTCGACGTACTTGGCGAAGAGTTCCTTCGTCAGCTCCGGGCAGACGACCCCGGTGCCTTCGAGTGCCTCCTCCGTCAGGGAGGTGTCGAACGGCGGGTAGAAGGAGCCGCTGTCGGAGACCATGACCTCGAACGCGTCGAGGAGCGGGTTCATCGCGTTCTCCGCGTCCGACCTCACCAGGGCGCTCCAGGTGTTCCAGTCGAGCTCGCCGAGGGCGTAGCCGAAGCTGCGCAGGTGGTCGGCGAATTCCGCGAAGGTCAGGGCGCTCTGGTTGTAGAGGTGGAACGTGCGGCCGACGGCCCGGTCCTGCCGGGCGAGGGCGAGGAGGGCGGCGCTGACGTAGTCCACGGGCACGGCGTGGACGGAGCCCGCGAGGGTGTCGGGGACGGCGCCGGCCTGGAGGAGGCCCTTGAGGCTCAGCCAGACGAAGTCGCGGGTCTGGCAGGCGCCGCTCTCCTGGTCTCCGGAGATGACGTCGACGCGGTAGACGGACACCGGCAGGCCGCGGTCCTGGGCCAGGCGGATGACCTGTTCGGCCACCCACTTGCTCTGCACGTAGCCGGTGGGGAGGATCTCGGCCGGCCCGGTCAGGTCGTCGACCTTCAGGGGCACGCCCTCGGTGACCGCGCCGGCGAACACGCCGACGGTGGACACGTAGTGGACGGGGACGGTGCGGTGGCGGGCGGCCAGCCGCAGGATCTCCTCGGTGCCGCCGACGTTGGCGGCCTTGAGCTCGGTGTACGGGTGGAGCCAGTGGACGGTGGCGCCGGCGTGGTGGATCACGTCGACGGAGCGGGCGAGGGCGTCGAAGGCGTCCTCGGTCAGCCCGAGCCGGGGCCGGCCGAGGTCACCGACGACGACCTTCAGGCGGGCGGGGTCGACGTCGTCCCAGATCCGGTACCACTCCATGTTCTGCCGGAGCCGGTCCCGCGCCTGTTCCTCGTCCGCCCCGCGCACCAGGCAGTGGATGGTGGCGTCGGTCGTCCGCATGAGGTCGCGCAGGAGGAAGGCGCCGAGGAAGCCGGTGGCTCCGGTCAGCAGGACCTCCGCCGGGTTCTCCGCCACGCGCACGACCTCGGCGGCCGGCCGGATGTCGTCGGCGAGCCGGACCTCGGCCCGGAAGTCGACGTCGCCCCGGGGGGAGGCGGCGGCCGGGCCGTCCAGCAGGCCGGCCCGCAGGAAGGCGGCGAGGGCGGCGGGGGTGGGGTGGTCGAAGACGAGGGTGGCGGGCAGCCGGGTGCCGACGGCCTCGCCCAGCCGGTTGCGGAGTTCGACGGACGTCAGCGAGTCGAAGCCCAGGGCGGGGAAGGGCTGGTCGGCGGCGATGGCGCCGCCCGTGGGGTCGGTGTGCCCGAGGACGTGGGCCATCTCGGCCCGGACCAGGTCGAGGACCAGCCGGTGCTGTTCCGCCTCGTCGGCTCCGGCGAGCCGCTGGGCGAGGGAGCCGGGCCCGGTGTCGGTGTTCTGCGCGGTGCGGCGCAGGGGGTTGCGGATCAGGCCGGTGAGGACGAGGGGGGCCTGGGTGCGGTGGGCGCGCAGGGCCGCGACGTCCATGGGGGTGACGACGGCCGCGGCGCGGTCGGCGGTGACGGCGGCGTCCATGAGGGCGGGGCCCCGGTCCTGGGCGATCGGCAGGAGGCCGGAGCGGGCGATGCGCTGGAGGTCCGCCTCTTCCAGGTGTTCGCTCATGCCGCGCTCCTGTTGCCACAGGCCCCAGGCGAGGGAGGTGGCCGGGAGACCGTGGGCGGCGCGGTGCTGGGCGAGGGCGTCGAGGAAGGCGTTGGCCGCCGCGTAGTTGCCCTGGCCGGGGCCGCCGATGACGCCGGCGACGGAGGAGAAGAGGACGAAGTGCGTCAGCTCCAGGCCGCGGGTGAGCTCGTGCAGGTGCCACGCCGCGTCGGCCTTCGGCCGCAGCACGGCGGAGAGCCGCTCGGGTGTCAGCGCGGAGATCAGGCCGTCGTCGAGGACGCCGGCGGCGTGGACGACGCCGGTGAGGGGGTGGTCGGCCGGGACGGTCGCGAGGAGCGCGGCGAGCGCGTCCCGATCGGCGGTGTCGCACGCGGCGACGGTGACGGTGGCACCCAGGCCGGACAGCTCCTGCCGCAGGTCCTCGGCCCCGGGGGCGCCCGGACCCCGGCGGCTCGTCAGCAGCAGGCGGGTCACGCCGTGTTCGGTGATCAGGTGCCGGGCGAAGAGCGCGCCGAGCGAACCGGTACCACCGGTGATCAGCACGGTGCCCTCACGGCTCCACGGTGCCGCCGTGTCCTGGGGTTCCGCCGTGGTCCGGGCGAGGCGCGGGATCAGCACCCTGCCGTCCCGGACCGCGGTCTGCGGCTCGCCCGAGGCGAGGACGGAGCCGAGGAGGCCGGCGGCGTCCAGGTCGGTGAGGACGATGCGGCCGGGGGCCTCGCCCTGGGCCGACCGCAGCAGGCCCCACAGGGCCGCGGCGCCCAGGTCCGTCACGTCCTCGCCGTCCAGGGCGGCCACACCACCGCGGGTGGCCACGACCAGCGGAACGGTCTCCAGCCGCTCCTCCGCCAGCCACTCCTGCACGAGCGCGAGCATGTGGTGGGCGCGGGTGTGCACCGAGGCGGTGAGGTCCCGCGGGTCCGCGGGTTCGGCCCGCAGCAGGACGGCGTCGACGGGGGTGCCCGCGGCGACGGCGTCGCCGACGGCGGCCACGGTGGGGAACCGCTCCCCCGCGACGTCCTCGCCGGAGCCCAGGAGGGCCCAGCGGGTCCCGCTTTCCGGGCGGGGCACGGGGAGGGGGTTCCAGCCGACGTGGAACAGCGAGTCCTGCGGGCGGGTGCGGACGTCGCCGAGCTCGCCGGCGGAGACCGGGCGCAGGGCCAGGGAGTCGACGGAGGCGACTGGCTGGCCGCTGCCGTCGGCCAGCCGTACGGACAGGGTGCCGTCGGCGGCGGGGGTCAGCCGGACGCGCAGGACCGACGCCCCGGTGGCGTACAGGCGCAGTCCGTCCCACTGGGCGGCGAGGCGCGCCGCGGGCTCGGGGGTGGTGCCCGCGGGGTCCGGGAGGGCGGCGTGCAGGGCGGCGTCCAGCAGGGCCGGGTGGAGGCCGAAGGCCGCGGCGTCCGCCTGGGCGGGCTCGGGCAGCCGCACCTCGGCGAAGATCTCGTCGTCGCGCCGCCACACGTGGGTCAGCCCCCGGAACGCCGGGCCGCAGGACAGGCCGGCCCCGGTGAGCCGCTCGTAGGCGTCTTCGGCCGCGGTCTCGACGGCGTCGGCGGGCGGCCACTGGAGCAGGTCGAAGGCGGCGGGGCCGCCGGAGCCGAGCCGTCCCCGGGCGTGCAGGGTCCACGGGCCGGTGGAGTCGTCGGGGCGGGCGTGGACGGTCACGGGGCGCCGGTCCTCGCCGTCGGGGGCGCCGACGGCGACCTGGACGCGGACCGCGCCCCGCTCCGGGAGGACCAGCGGCCTGGTGACGGTGAGGGTCTCCAGGGCGGTGCAGCCGAGCTCGTCGCCCGCGCGGACGGCGAGTTCGACGAGCGCGGCCGCGGGGAGGACGGGGACGCCGTGGACGCGGTGGTCGGCGGTCCAGGGGTGGGTGCGCAGCGAGACGCGGCTGGTGAACAGCGCCTCGTCGGCGCCCGCGAGGGCGATGGCCGCGCCCAGCAGCGGGTGGCCGGCCGACTCCAGGCCGAGGCCGGCGGCGCCGTCCGGGGTCTGCGCGGGGTCGAGCCAGTAGCGCTGCTGCTGGAAGGCGTAGGTGGGCAGGTCCACGCGGCGGGCGCCGGTGGGGGCGAAGAAGGCCCGCCAGTCGACGGGGACGCCGTGGTTGTGCAGCTGCCCGAGCGCGGTGATGAGGGTGTCGACCTCGGGGCGGCCGGCGCGCAGGGCGGGCAGCGCGGTGACGGCGGTCGTGCCGCCGGCGGCCGCCGTGGCTCCGGTGGCCTCGGCGGCGAGGGCGGACAGGACGCCGTCCGGGCCGATTTCCAGCAGGAAGGTGGCGCCTTCGGCCTCCAGGGTGCGGACGGCGTCGGCGAAGCGGACGGTGCCGCGGACCTGGTCGGCCCAGTAGCCGGCGGTGCGCAGGTCCTCGCCCTCGGCCAGGCGGCCGGTCAGGGTGGAGACCACGGGGATCTCCGGCTCCCGGTACGTCAGGGTCGCGGCGACGGCGCGGAATTCCGCCAGCATCGGGTCCATGCGCGGCGAGTGGAAGGCGTGCGAGACGGCGAGGCGCTTGGTCTTGCGGCCCTGGTCGCGCAGCCGGGCGGCCAGTTCCGTGGTGGCGTCCTCGTCGCCGGAGAGGACGACGGAGGTGGGCCCGTTGACCGCGGCGATGCTCACCCGGTCCTCGAACCCGGCCAGCAGCGGCCGGACCTCCTCCTCGGTCGCCTGTACCGCGACCATGGCGCCACCGGTCGGCAGCGCCTCCATCAGCTTCGCCCGCGCGGCCACCAGGGCACAGGCGTCCGCGAGCGACATCACGCCGGCGACGTGGGCGGCGGCGAGTTCGCCGATCGAGTGACCCGCCACATAGTCCGGACGCACCCCCCACGACTCCAGAAGACGGAACAGCGCCACCTCCACCGCGAACAGCGCCGGCTGGGTGAACCCCGTCCGGTCCAGACCCTCACCCGAGGCGATCACCTCGGCCAGCGGCCGCTCCAGCTTCGGGTCCAGCTCCGCGCACACCGCGTCAAAAGCCGCCGCGAACACGGGGAACGCCGCGTACAACTCCCCCGCCATACCCGCCCGCTGCGCACCCTGACCGGTGAACAGGAAACCCGTCCGGCCCGGCCGGGCGGCGTTGCCCAGCGCGACGGACGGTGCCGTCTCCCCGCGGGAGAGGGCCTCCAGCGCCGCGGCCAGGTCGTCGCGGTCGCGGCCGACGGCCACGGCCCGGTGTTCCAGGGCCGTCCGGCTGGTGGCCAGGGAGAAGGCGACGTCCAGGGGGTCCGGGCCGCTCTCCGTCAGCCGGTCCAGCAGCCGGCGCGCCTGGGCGGCGAGGGCCTCGGCGGACTTGGCCGACAGCAGCCACGGAATCGCGGGCAGTGCCACCCGGCCGGCGGTGTCCCTCTCCTCGGGAACGGCCTCGGGGGCCTGTTCGAGGATGACGTGGGCGTTGGTGCCGCTCACGCCGAAGGAGGACACCGCGGCCCGGCGCGGGGCGTCGGTCGACGGCCACCGCGTCGTCTCGGTGAGGAGCTCGACGGCGCCGGAGTCCCAGTCGACGAACGGCGTGGGCTCGTCCAGGTGCAGGGTCCGGGGCAGGACGCCGTGCCGCATGGCCTGGATCATCTTGATGACGCCGCCGACACCGGCCGCGGCGACGGTGTGGCCGATGTTGGACTTCATCGAGCCGAGCAGCAGCGGCCGGTCCTCCGGGCGGCCCTGCCCGTAGGTGGCCAGGAGGGCCTGCGCCTCGATGGGGTCGCCGAGGCGGGTGCCGGTGCCGTGGGCCTCGACGGCGTCGACGTCGGCGGGGGTGAGCCGGGCGTTGGCGAGCGCCTGCCGGATCACCCGCTCCTGCGACGGGCCGTTGGGGGCGGTCAGGCCGTTGGAGGCACCGTCCTGGTTGACGGCCGAGCCGCGGACCACCGCGAGCACGCGGTGGCCGTTGCGCTGTGCGTCGGAGAGCTTCTCGACCAGGACCAGGCCCACGCCCTCGGCCCAGGACGTGCCGTCGGCCGCCGCGGAGAAGGACTTGATCCGCCCGTCGGCGGCGAGGCCGCGCTGGCGGGAGAAGTCCACGAAGCCGCCCGGGTCGCCGTTGACCGTGGCCCCGCCGGCCAGGGCCAGCGTCGACTCGCCCGAGCGCACCGACTGCACCGCGAGGTGCAGCGCCACCAGCGACGAGGAGCAGGCGGTGTCGATCGTCACCGCCGGGCCCTCCAGGCCGAGGCTGTAGGCGATGCGCCCGGAGGCGACGCTGCCGAGCTTGCCGGTCATGAGGTAGCCCTCGAACTCCTCGGGGGCGTTGAGCCCGAGGTAGCTCTCCTCGACGGCGCCGACGAAGACGCCGGTGCGGCTGCCCCTCAGCTCCGCCGCGTCGATGCCCGCCTGTTCGAGGACCTCCCAGGCGGTTTCCAGCAGCACCCGCTGCTGGGGGTCCATCGAGAGCGCCTCGCGCGGGGAGATGCCGAAGAATCCCGCGTCGAACCGGGTCGCGCCGTCGAGGAAGCCGCCCTCGCGGGTGTACGACCGGCCGGGCTTGCCGGGCTCCGGGTCGTACAGGCCGTCGATGTCCCAGCCGCGGTCGGTGGGCCACTCCGAGATCGCGTCGCCCCCGTCCAGGACGAGCTGCCAGAGCTCGTCCGCGGAGGTCACGCCGCCGGGGTAGCGGCAGGCCATGCCCACGATCGCGACCGGCTCCTCGGTGCCCGCCTCCAGCTCGGCGAGCCGCTGACGGGCCTTCTGCAGATCAGCCGTCACCCACTTGAGGTACTCGACCAGCTTCTCTTCATTAGGCATGGAACCCATATCTCCTTGCGGCGTGGAACGGTGGTGGCGATGAAGGGGTGAAGCGGGTCAGTTCGACGCGCGGCCGAGCTGGTTGTCGATGAAGTCGAAGATCTCGTCCGTCGAGGAGGACTCGATCTCGATCATTTCGCGGTCCCCGGCCGTCCCGCCGGCTTCGTTGAGCCGGGACAGGAGGGTCTGCAGGCGTACCGAGACCGCGTTGCGGTCCAGGTCGTCCTCGGGCGCGGAGGCCAGCAGGGCCTCCAGCCGGTCGAGTTCGGCCAGGACGGGCCGGGGCTCGTCCTCGGGCCGCGGTGCCACCTGGAGGAGCAGGTGGTCCGCGAGGGCGGCGGGGGTGGGGTGGTCGAAGACGAGCGTGGCGGGCAGCCGGGTACCGCTGGCGTTGCCGAGCCGGTTGCGCAGGTCCACCGCCGTCAGGGAGTCGAAGCCCAGCTCCTGGAAGGGCTGGTCCTGGCCCACGGCGGCGGGGTCGGCGTGGCCGAGCACCGCCGCGACCACGGTGCGGACGAGGGCGAGCACCACCTGCCGCTGGGCGGCCCGGGGCAGGCCGTCGAGGCGCCGGGCGAGGGAGTCCGCCTGGTCCGCCGGGACCGGTGCGCCGCGCCGGGCCGCTGCCCGGACGAGGCCCCGCAGCAGCGCCGGGAGATCGTCGCGGGCGCGCAGCGCGGCCGGGTCCAGCGGGACGACCGTGAGCGCCGGGCGGCCCAGGGCGAGGGCGGCGTCCATCAGGGCCGGCCCGTCCTGCGCGGTGACCGGCCGGAAGCCCTCGCGGGCGAACCGGTCGCGGTCGGCGCGGTCCAGGCCGGCGGTGATGCCGCTGTCCTGCTCCCACAGGCCCCAGGCGAGGGAGGTGGCCGGGAGGCCGTGGGCGGCGCGGTGCTGGGCGAGGGCGTCCAGGAAGGCGTTGGCCGCCGCGTAATTGGCCTGGCCCGCGCCGCCGATGACGCCGGCGACCGAGGAGAACAGGACGAAGTGCGTCAGCTCCAGGCCGCGGGTGAGCTCGTGCAGGTGCCACGCCGCGTCGGCCTTCGGCCGCAGTACCGCGTCGAGGCGCTCCGGCGTCAGTGCGGCCACCAGGGCGTTGTCCATCACTCCCGCGGCGTGGACGACGCCGGTGAGGGGGTGATCGGCCGGGACGGCCGCGAGGAGCGCGGCGAGCGCGTCCCGGTCGGCGGTGTCGCACGCGGCGACGGTGACGGTGGCACCCAGCCCGGACAGCTCCCGTTCCAGCTCGCGTGCTCCGGGAGCGTCCGGACCCCGGCGGCTCGTCAGCAGGAGGTGCTTCACTCCGTGTTCGGTGACCAGGTGCCGGGCGAAGAGCGCGCCCAGCGAACCGGTACCACCGGTGATCAGCACCGTGCCCTCACGGCTCCACGAAGGCGCCGCACCACCGGACGTGGCCGTGGTCCGCGCGAGGCGCGGGATCAGCACCCGGCCGTCCCGGAGCGCGGCCTGCGGCTCGCCCGAGGCGACGACGCCGGTGAGCGCGGAGAGCGAGACGGGCCCGGCATCGGCATCGTCG
Organism: Streptomyces sp. NPDC046215; assembly: GCF_040646215.1. Taxonomy (NCBI): domain Bacteria; kingdom Bacillati; phylum Actinomycetota; class Actinomycetes; order Kitasatosporales; family Streptomycetaceae; genus Streptomyces; species Streptomyces sp. NPDC046215. The sequence goes on from NZ_JBEYZW010000012.1 coordinate 57,711, forward strand.
CCTGCGTCGGCCAGGACGATCCGGCCGGGCGCCTCCGCCTGGGCCGACCGCAGCAGGCCCCACAGGGCCGCGGCGCCCAGGTCCGTCACGTCCTCGCCGTCCGCGGCGGCCACGCCACCGCGGGTGACGACCACCAGCGGAACGGTCTCCAGCCGCTCCTCCGCCAGCCATTCCCGCACCAGTGCCAGTGCTTCGCGCGCCGTGGTGTGGAGGCCGGCGACCGGGTCGGTGTCGTCCGCGGGCGCCCACAGGAGGGCCACCGCGTCGACGGTCCCGGCGGCCTCGGCCGCGGCGGTCAGGTCGGCGAAGCGCTCCGCGCCGGTGATCTCTCCGGTGCCCAGAGCGCCCCAGCGGGCCGGGCCGCCGGACGGGGCCGCGGGCAGGGGGACCCAGTCGACGCGCAGCAGCGCGTGCTGCCGGGCGCCGGGGGAAGCGGCGAACCGCTCGTGGGCCACCTCGTGGAACTCGACCGCGTCGACCGTGGCGACGGGGCCGCCGGCCGCGTCGGTGAGCTCCACCGCGATGGTGTGCGCGCCGGTCCCGGTCACCCGGGCCCGGACGGACGAGGCGCCGGCCGCGTAGAGGCGCACGCCGTGCCAGCGGGCGGGGACGAGCTCGTGCCCGGCCCGCGCGGTGCCCCGGTGGGCGTGGACGACGGCGTCCAGGAGCGCCGGGTGGAGGCCGTAGTGGGCGCTCTCCTCCTCGCACTCCTCGGGCAGGTGGACCTCGGTGGCCTCCGCGTGTTCCCCGCCGGCGGGCGGCACGGTGGCCGCGGTGCCGGTGCCGAGGAGGCCCTCGGCGAGCAGGGCCCAGGGGCCGGTGGAGGCGTCGGGGCGGGCGTGGACGGTCACGGGGCGCCGGTCCTCGCCGTCGGGGGCACCGACGGCGACCTGGACGCGGACCGCGCCGTCCTCGGGCAGGACCAGGGGGGTGTGCAGGGACAGCTCGTCCAGCTGGGTGCAGCCGAGTTCGTCACCGGCCCGGATCGCCAGTTCCACGAGGGCGGAGGCCGGGAGGACGGCGGAGCCCAGGACGGTGCGGTCGGCCAGCCAGGGGTGGGTGTCCAGGGAGACGCGGCTGGTGAAGAGCATGCCGTCGCCGCCGGCGACGGCGACCGCCGCGCCGAGCAGCGGGTGGCCGGTGGTGCTCATGCCCCACTCGGCGATGTCGGCGGTGGCCCGTCCGGCGTCGAGCCAGTAGCGCTGGTGCTGGAAGGCGTAGGTGGGCAGGTCGACGCGGCGGGCGCCGGTGGGGGCGAAGAACGCCTCCCAGTCGACGGGTACCCCGTGGTTGTGCAGCTGTCCCAGGGCCGCGACGAGCGTCCCGGCCTCGGACTCGGCGCGCCGCAGCAGGGTCGGGACGGCGTTCTCGGTCTCCAGGGTGTCGCGCACCAGGGCGCTCAGGACGCCGTCGGGGCCGAGCTCGACGAAGACCGTCACGCCGTGCTCGGACAGGGTCCGGGTGGCGTCGGCGAAGCGGACGGTGCCGCGGACCTGGTCGGCCCAGTAGCCGGCGGTGCGCAGGTCCTCGCCCTCGGCCAGGCGGCCGGTCAGGGTGGAGACCACGGGGATCTCCGGCTCCCGGTACGTCAGGGTCGCGGCGACGGCGCGGAATTCCGCCAGCATCGGGTCCATGCGCGGGCAGTGGAAGGCGTGCGAGACGGCGAGGCGCTTGGTCTTGCGGCCGAGGGCCTCGACCAGGGCGGCGACCTGGAGGGTGGGTTCCTCGTCGCCGGAGAGGACGAGGGAGGTGGGCCCGTTGACCGCGGCGATGCTCACCCGGTCCTCGAACCCGGCCAGCAGCGGCCGGACGTCGTCCTCCGTCGCTTCCACGGCGACCATGGCGCCGCCGGTCGGCAGCGCTTCCATGAGCTCGGCCCGCGCGGCCACGAGCACGGCGGCGTCGGGCAGGGTCAGCACGCCGGCGACGTGGGCGGCGGCGAGTTCGCCGATCGAGTGGCCCGCCACGTAGTCCGGACGCACCCCCCACGACTCCAGAAGACGGAACAGCGCCACCTCGACCGCGAACAGCGCCGGCTGGGTGAACCCCGTCCGGTCCAGACCCTCACCCGAGGCGATCACCTCGGCCAGCGGCCGCTCCAGCTTCGGGTCCAGCTCCGCGCACACCGCGTCAAAAGCCGCCGCGAACACCGGGAACGCCGCATACAACTCCCCCGCCATACCCGCCCGCTGCGCACCCTGACCGGTGAACAGGAAACCCGTCCGGCCGTCGCCGCGGGTGCCGCGGGAGGTGCCGGCGGCCGGGGTGCCGGTGATCAGTGACCGCAGTCCGGCGAGGAGGCCGTCGCGGTTCGCGGCGACGACCGTCGCCCGGTGGTCGAGTGCCTGGCGGCCGGTGGCCAGCGAGTAGGCGATGTCCACGGGGTGCGGGGCGTCGTCCCCCTCGGCCCGGGCGAGCAGGCGCCGTGCCTGGTCGGCGAGGGCGGCGGGGGACTTGGCGGACAGGGTCCACGGCACCGCGGGCGGTGTCACCGGGCCGTCGGGGCGCGCCGGTTCGGGGGCCTGTTCGAGGATCATGTGGGCGTTGGTGCCGCTGATGCCGAACGAGGAGATGCCCGCGCGGCGGGGCGCTCCCGTCCGCGCCGGCCATTCCCTGGGCTCGGTGAGCAGCTCGACGGCGCCGGACTCCCAGTCGACGTGGGTGGTGGGCTCGTCGACGTGCAGGGTCTTGGGCAGCGTTCCGTGCCGCATGGCCTGGATCATCTTGATGACGCTGCCGACGCCGGCGGCGGCCTGGGTGTGGCCGAGGTTGGACTTCAGGGACCCCAGCCACAGGGGGCGGTCCTCGGGACGGTCCTGGCCGTAGGCGACGAGGAGGGCCTGGGCCTCGATGGGGTCGCCCAGGGTGGTGCCGGTGCCGTGCGCGTCCACGGCGTCGACGTCGGCGGGGCTGAGCCGGGCGTTGGCGAGGGCCTGCCGGATCACCCGTTCCTGCGCGGGGCCGTTGGGGGCGGTCATGCCGTTGGAGGCGCCGTCCTGGTTGATGGCGGAGCCGCGGATCACCGCGAGCACCTGGTGGCCGTGCCTGCGGGCGTCGGAGAGCCGCTCCACCAGGACCAGGCCCACGCCTTCGGACCAGCCGGTGCCGTCGGCGGTGTCGGAGAAGGACCGGCAGCGGCCGTCGGGTGAGAGGCCGCCCTGGCGGGAGAACTCGACGAAGCCGAGCGGGGTGGACATCACCGTCACACCGCCCGCGAGCGCGAAGTCGATCTCGCCGGCGCGCAGCGCGTTCGCCGCCTGGTGGATGGCCACCAGGGACGAGGAGCAGGCCGTGTCGACGCTGACCGCCGGGCCTTCGAGGCCGAAGTTGTAGGAGATGCGGCCGGAGGCCACGCTGCCGGCGTTGCCGCTGAGGAGGTAGCCCTCCAGGTCCTCGGGGATGTCGTGCACCCGCGACCCGTAGTCGTGGTACATCACGCCGGTGAAGACGCCGGTGCGGGTGCCGCGCAGGGCGGCGGCGGGGATGCCGGCGCTCTCCACCGCTTCCCAGGCGGTCTCCAGGAGCAGCCGCTGCTGGGGGTCCGTCGCGAGGGCCTCGCGGGGGGACATCCCGAAGAACTCCGGGTCGAAGTGGTCGGCGTCGTGCAGGAACCCGCCGTTGCGGGTGTAGGACGTGCCGGGCTTGCCGCGGTCGGGCGCGTAGAGGGCCTCGGTGTCCCAGCCGCGGTCGGTCGGCCACTCCGAGACGGCGTCGACTCCGTCGGCGACCAGGCGCCACAGGTCGTCCGGGGAGGACACGCCGCCCGGGTAGCGGCAGGCCATGCCGACGATCACGATGGGGTCGGCGGTGGGCGCGGAGGCGGCCGTGGCGGGCTGCCGCGCGGGCGCCGGGTCCTCGTCGGCGATCAGGGTGCCCAGGTGGGCGGCGAGCGCGCCCGGGTTGGGGTGGTCGAAGACGAGGGTGGTGGGCAGGCGGAGGCCGGTGGCGGCGTTGAGGCGGTTGCGGAGCTCGACCGCGGTCAGCGAGTCGAAGCCCAGCTCCTTGAACGCGCGGTCGGCGTCGACGGTGCCCTGGCCGGAGTGGCCGAGCACCCCGGCGACGTGGGTGCGCACCAGGTCGGTGAGCATCCGGCCGCGCTCGTCGCGGGAGAGGCCCGCGAGCTGCCCTGCCAGGGAGGAGCCGCCGGCCGCGGCGGTGCCGGCGCGGCGGCGGCCGGCGGGCACCAGGCCGCGCAGCAGCGGCAGCGGCTCGCCGCTCTGCTTGCGCAGCGCGGCGAGGTCGAGCCGGGTGGCCGCGAGGACCGCGTCGCCGGCGGGGCCGGTGGTGGCGGAGGCGTCGAAGAGGGCCATGCCGTCGGCGGAGGACAGCGGCAGCAGCCCGGAGCGGGCCATGCGCTGGAGGTCGACGTCGTCGAGGTGGCCGGTGCTGGCGCTGGCCTCCTCCCACAGGCCCCAGGCGAGGGAGGTCGCGGGCAGGCCCTGGGCGGTGCGGTGGGCGGCGAGGGCGTCCAGGAAGGTGTTGCCCGCCGCGTAGTTGGCCTGCCCGGCGTTGCCCAGGAGGCCGGCGAGGGAGGAGAAGAGGACGAAGTGGGAGAGGTCGAGGTCGCGGGTGAGGTCGTGGAGGTGCCAGGCCGCGTCGATCTTCGGGCGCAGGACCGCGTCGAGGCGTTCGGCGGTGAGGCCCGGGAGCAGGCCGTCGTCGACGACGCCCGCGGTGTGCACCACGGCGGTCAGCGGGTGCTCCGCCGGGATGCCGGCGAGGACGGCGGCGAGCGCGTCGCGGTCGGCGGTGTCGCAGGCGGCGAGCGTGACGTGGGCGCCGAGCGCGGTGAGTTCGGCCTCCAGCTCCGCGGCGCCGGGCGCGGCACTGCCACGGCGGCTCAGCAGCAGCAGGTGCCGGGCGCCGTGCCGGGTGACCAGGTGCCGGGCCAGGACCCCGCCCAGCGCGCCCGTGGCGCCGGTGATCAGCACCGTGCCCCGGTCCCAGCCCGGGCCCTCCACCGTCTCCGGGACCGGCTGGAGGCGGGCCAGGCGGGGTGCCAGAACCTCGCCCCGGCGCACGGCGGCCTGGGCGTCGCCCGACGCCGAGGCGGCGGCGACGGCCGCGGGGAGGTGGTCGGCCGCGTGGGCGGCGCCGTCCAGGTCCACGAGCAGGAAGCGGCCCGGGTTCTCGGTGTGGGCGGACCGCAGGAGGCCCCAGATGCCGGCGTGGGTGAGGTCGGTGACGTCCTCACCGGTGCCCGCGGCGACCGCGTTCTCGGTGACGACGACCAGCCGGGAGTCGGCGAGGCGGTCGTCGGCCAGCCACGCCTGGGTCAGCTCCAGGGTCCGCCGGACGGCGGCGCGGGCCCGGTCGGCGAGCGCGCCGGTGCTGTCCGCGGGGGCGGCCGGTGCCAGGACCACGGCCGGGGCCGGCTCGCCGGCGTCCAGGGCCGCGGCCAGGGCGGCGAGGTCGGGGAAGCGGCGGGCCGCCGTGCCCGGCAGGGGGTTCCCGTCGCCCAGCACGGCCCAGTTGTCGGGGTCGGTGCTCGCCTCGGTAAGCGGCAGGGCCGTCCACGCGACGCGGAGCAGGCCGTCGCGGCCCGCGGCGCCGGCGTCGCGCAGGGCGTCCGTGGACAGCGGGCGCAGGGCCAGGGAGGCCACGGTGGCCACCGGGGCGCCCACGCCGTCGGCGACGGTGAGGGCGGCCGACTCGGTGCCGGTCAGCGACAGCTTGACGCGCAGGACGGACGCTCCCGCCGCGTACACGCTGACGCCGGACCAGGAGAACGGCATCAGGGCGGGCCGGTCCTCCGTCACCGCGCCCGGCAGCAGGGGGTGCAGGGCGGCGTCCAGCAGGGCCGGGTGCAGGGTGAACAGGGCGGCGTCGGCGTGCTGGTCCTCGGGGAGCGCCACCTCGGCGAAGATCTCGTTCTCGCCGGTCCAGGCGCGGCGCAGGCCCTGGAAGACCGGCCCGTACTCGTAGCCGCGGGTGGCGACCTTGTCGTAGAGCCCGCTCAGGTCGGCCTCGGCGGCCCCGGCGGGCGGCCATGCGGTGAGCCCGGCGGGGGCCTCGTCGGCGGCCGGGGCGAGCACGCCGTGGGCGTGCGGGACCCACGGCTGGGCGTCCTCGCCGTCGGGGCTGGAGTAGATGTCGAGGGTGCGGCGGCCGGCGGCGTCGGGTTCGCCGACGGCGACCTGGAGGCGGCGGCCGCCGCGCTCGGGGAGCACCAGGGGCGCGGCCAGGGTCAGTTCCTCGACCTGGTCGCAGCCGACCTGCTCGCCGGCGCGGACCGCGAGTTCCAGCAGGCCCGTGCCCGGGAGGAGGACGGTGCCGGAGACGGCGTGGTCGGCCAGCCAGGGGTGGGAGTGCCGGGAGAGCCGTCCGGTGAGGAGGTAGGCGTCGCGGTCGGCGAGCGAGACGGCGGCGCCGAGGAGGGGGTGGCCGGCGGTGGTGAGGCCGAATCCGGCGGCGTCGCTGGGGGCGGCGGTGGCTTCGAGCCAGTACCGCTGCTCTTCGAAGGCGTAGGTCGGCAGGTCGACGCGGCGGGCCCCGGTGCCGGCGAAGACGGTGTCCCAGTCGGGGGTCAGGCCGCGGCAGGCCGCCTGGCCGAGGGAGAGCCAGAAGCGGTCCATGCCGCCCTCGTCGCGGCGGAGCGTGCCGAGGACGGCGGCGTCGCGGCCCGTGTCCTCGATCGTCTCCTGGAGGCCCACGGCGAGCACGGGGTGCGGGCCGGCCTCGACAAAGGTGCCGAAGCCCTGGGCGAGCAGGGTGCGGACGGCCTGCTCCAGCTCCACGGTCTGCCGCAGGTTGCGGTACCAGTAGCCGCCGTCGAGCTCGGGGCCCTCGACCCAGGCGCCGGTCACGGTGGAGAGGAAGGGGACCTCCGCCTTACGGGGCGTCACCGGGGCGAGGAGGGTGGCGAGTTCGTCTTCGAGCAGTTCGACGTAGGCCGAGTGCGAGGCGTAGTCGACGGGGATGCGGCGGGCGCGGACGCCGTCGTCCTTGCAGGCGGCGAGGAGCTCGTCCAGGGCCCCGGTCTCGCCCGAGACGACCACGGACGAGGGGCCGTTGACGGCGGCGACCTGGACGCGGTCCTGCCAGGGGGCGAGGCGCTCGCGGACCTGCGCGGCGGGGAGCGGCACGGACACCATGCCGCCGAGGCCGGCCAGGACGCGGCCGATGGCCTGGCTGCGCAGGGTGACCACGCGGGCGGCGTCCTCCAGGGTGAGGATCCCGGCCACGCAGGCGGCGGCGATCTCGCCCTGGGAGTGGCCGATGACGGCGGCGGGCCGCACGCCATGGGCGCGCCACAGGTCGGCGAGGGCCACCATGACGGCGAAGAGCACCGGCTGGACGACGTCGACGCGTTCGAAGGGCGGGGCGCCCTCGGCGCCGCGCAGCACGTCCTCCAGGGTCCAGTCGGTGAAGGGGCGCAGGGCCGCGGAGATCTCGGCGATGCGGGCGGCGAAGACCGGTGAGGTGTCCATGAGGGCGACGGCCATGCCGGCCCACTGGGAGCCCTGGCCGGGGAAGAGGAACGCCGTCTTGGAGGCGGGCGCGGCCTTGCCGGTGGCGATGCCGGGGGCGGCGGTGCCCTCGGCCAGGGCCCGCAGCCGCTCCAGTGCCTCGTCGCGGCCGGTGGCGACGACGACCGCGCGCTCCTCCAGCAGGGCGCGGGTGCGCACCAGCGAGTGGGCGACGTCCAGGGGGGTGAGGCCGTCGTTCTCCTCCAGGTGGGCGAGGAGGCGGCGGGCCTGGCCGGTGAGGGCGGCGGGGGACTTGGCGGAGAGCAGCCACGGGACCGCCGGGAGGGTCACCGGGTCACCCGCGGGCTCCGCCGCCGGAGCCTCCGGGGTCTCGGCGGCCTCGGCGGCTGCGGCGTCCTCGGGGGCCTGTTCCAGGATGACGTGGGCGTTGGTGCCGCCCATGCCGAACGCGGACACCGCGGCCCGGCGCGGGCGGTCGACGTCCGGCCAGTCCCGGGCCTCGGCGAGGAGCTCCACGGCGCCGGCTTCCCAGTCGACGTGCCGCGTCGGCTCCTCCAGGTGGAGGGTCTTGGGCAGGACCCGGTGCCGCAGCGCCTCGACCATCTTGATGACGCCGCCGACACCGGCGGCGGCCTGGGTGTGGCCGGTGTTGGACTTCAGCGAGCCGAGGTAAAGGGGCTTCTCGGCGGGCCGGTCGCGGCCGTAGGTGGCGAGCAGGGCCTGGGCCTCGATCGGGTCGCCCAGCGGGGTGCCGGTGCCGTGCGCCTCGACGGCGTCCACGTCGGCGGTGGACAGGCCGGCGCCGGCCAGCGCGGCGCGGATGACCCGTTCCTGCGAGGGGCCGTTGGGGGCGGTGAGCCCGTTGGAGGCGCCGTCCTGGTTGACGGCCGAGCCGCGGATGACGGCGAGGACGTGGTGGCCGTTGCGCTCGGCGTCCGAGAGGCGCTCGACGAGCAGCAGGCCGACGCCCTCGGCCCAGGCGGTGCCGTCGGCGGTGGTGGAGAACGGCTTGCAGCGGCCGTCGGGGGCCAGGCCGCGCAGCCGGGAGAACTCGGTGAACCCCACCGGGGTGGACATCACGGCCGCGCCGCCGGCGAGCGCCAGGTCGCACTCGCCCCGGCGCAGCGCGTTGGTCGCGAGGTGGATGGCCACCAGCGACGAGGAGCAGGCGGTGTCGACGCTGACGGCCGGGCCTTCGAGGCCGAAGGTGTAGGCGAGGCGGCCGGCGGCGATGCTGCCGGCGCTGCCGCTGTACAGGTAGCCCTCGAAGCCCTCCGCGGGGAGGTTGGGGCGGGAGCCGTAGTCCTGGTACATCAGGCCGGTGAACACGCCGGTGCGGGTGCCCTTGAGGGTGCCGGGGTCGATGCCGGCGCGTTCGACGGCCTCCCAGGTGGCCTGGAGGAGGAGCCGCTGCTGCGGGTCGGCGGCGAGCGCCTCGCGGGGGGACAGCCCGAAGAACTCCGGGTCGAAGAGGTCCGCGTCGTGCAGGAAGCCGCCCTCGCGGACGTAGCTCTTGCCGCCGGCCTCGGGGTCGGCGTCGAAGAGGTTCTCCAGGTCCCAGCCGCGGTTGGTGGGGAAGGGGGAGACGGCGTCCACACCGTCGGCGACCAGGCGCCAGAGGTCCTCGGGCGAGGCCACCCCGCCGGGGTAGCGGCACGCCATGCCGACGATGGCGATCGGCTCCTGGGCCTTCTCCTCCACCTCGCGCAGCCGCTTGCGGGCGTCACGGGCGTCGGCTATCGCCCGCTTGAGATAGTCGCGGAGTTCCTTTTCGTCAGCCACGTGAAGTTCAGCTCCCCAAGTTCCTGTGCCGTGTTGCCGGTGTGTTCTGTGCGCGCGCTGCCCGGGGCGCGGTCATTCGAGCTCGTTGAACAGGGCGAAGAGTTCCTCGTCGCTGGCGGTCTCCAGGTCGGCGTGGTCGGCGGCGCCGTCCGCGCGTCCGGGGCCGTCCGCGAGTTCCAGCAGCTCCCGCAGCCGGGCGGCGATCTCCCCGGCGGCGCCGTCGGAGGCGAGCGCCCGGATCACCGGCTCCAGTCCGTCGAGGCCGGCCAGGACCGGGGCCGCCGGTGAGGCGTCCTCGGCGACGAGCTGCCCGAGCAGGTAGCCCGCGAGGGCGGTCGGGGTCGGGTAGTCGAAGACGAGGGTGGTGGGGAGGCGGAGGCCGGTGGCGGTGTTGAGGCGGTTGCGGAGCTCGACCGCGGTCAGCGAGTCGAAGCCCAGCTCCTGGAAGGCGTGGCCCGCCTCGATCGCGGTGGGGTCGGTGTGCCCCAGGACCCCGGCGACGTGGGTGCGGACCACGTCGGTGAGGACCTGCTCGCGCTCCGGGGCGGCCAGGTGCGCGAGCCGCTCCGCGAGGGAGGGGCCGCTGTCCGCACCGCCCGGCGCCGCGGCGGCGGCGCGCCGCGGGGCCCGCCGGACCAGGCCGCGCAGCAGCGACGGCGGTTCGCCGTCCTGCTTGCGCAGCGCGGCGGTGTCCAGCCGGGTGACCGCGAGGACCGCCTCGCCGGTGGTGTGCGCGGTGTCGAAGAGGTCCATGGCCTCCTCGGAGCCCAGCGGCAGCAGCCCGGAGCGGGCCAGGCGCCGCAGGTCCGCCTCGGCGAGGTGGCCGGTGATGGCGCTGGTCTCGGCCCACAGGCCCCAGGCGAGGGAGGTCGCTTGCAGACCCTGGGCGGTGCGGTGGGCGGCGAGGGCGTCCAGGAAGGTGTTGCCCGCCGCGTAGTTGGCCTGCCCGGCCGTGCCCAGCAGGCCCGCCACCGAGGAGTACAAGACGAACGCGGAGAGGTTTAGGTCGCGGGTGAGGTCGTGGAGGTTCCACGCCGCGTCGACCTTCGGCCGCAGCACGGTGTCGAGCTGCTGGGGGGTCAGCGCGGACAGGACGCCGTCCTCCAGGACGCCGGCGGTGTGCACCACGGCGGTCAGGGGGCACTCGGCCGGGATGCCGGCGAGGACCTCGTCCAGGGCGTCCCGGTCGGTGACGTCGCAGGCGGCGAGCGTGACGTGGGCGCCGAGCGCGGTGAGTTCGGCCTCCAGCTCCGCGGCGCCGGGCGCGGCGCTGCCGCGGCGGCTCAGCAGCAGCAGGTGCCGGGCGCCGTGCCGGGTGACCAGGTGCCGGGCCAGGACCCCGCCCAGCGCGCCCGTGGCGCCGGTGATCAGCACCGTGCCCCGGTCCCAGCCGGGACCGTCCACCGGCTCGCCCTGCCGGGTGCGGGCCAGGCGCGGCACGCGGACCTCCCCGTCACGGAGCGCGAGTTGGGGTTCCCCGGTGGCCAGGGCGGCCGGGAGGAGCCCGGCCGCGGCGGGCGTGCCGTCGAGGTCGGCGAGGACGATCCGGCCGGGGTTCTCCGTCCGGGCGGCGCGCAGCAGGCCCCAGACTCCGGCGTGGGCGAGGTCGGTGACGTCCTCGCCGGTGCCCGCGGCGACCGCGTTCTCGGTGACGACGACCAGCCGGGAGTCGGCGAGGCGGTCGTCGGCCAGCCACGCCTGGGTCAGCTCCATGGTGTGGCGCAGCGCGGCGCGGGCCGCCGCCGGGAGGTCGCCGTCCGCGGTCACCGGGGCCAGGGGGGCGAGGACGACCGGGGGCACCTGGCCGCCGGCGTCCAGCGACTGCCGCAGGGCCGCGAGGTCGGCGTGGGGCTGTCCGTACCGTGCCAGCGGTCCGGAGGCGTCGGCGGTGAGCACGGCCCATCCGTCCGTCCCGGCCGGGCCGGTGGTCTTCGCGGGGGTCCAGGCGACGCGGAACAGCCCGTCGGGGCCGGTGGTGGCCGCCGCGCGCAGCGCCTCCTCGGACAGGGGGCGCAGCGTCAGCGACTCGACGGTGGCGACCGGGGCGCCGGTGGCGTCGGCCGCGGCCAGGGAGACCAGCAGCGAGTCGGCGTCCGGGTCGGTCAGCGAGAGGCGGACGCGCAGCAGCGGGGCGCCGGTGGCGTGGACGGCCGCGCCGGACCAGGCGAAGGGCAGCCAGGAGCGGCCGTCCTCCGCGGCGACGCCCGGCAGGAGGGTGTGCAGGGCGGCGTCCAGCAGGGCCGGGTGGAGGGAGAACAGCCCCGCCTGGGCGCGCTGTTCCTCGGCGAGCGCCACCTCGGCGTACAGCTCGCCGTCGGCCTTCCAGGCGCGGCGCAGGCCCTGGAAGGCGGGGCCGTAGCCGTAGCCGCGGGCGGCGAGACGCTCGTAGGCGCCGTCGAGCGCGACCTCGACCGCACCGGCCGGCGGCCAGAGGGTCAGGTCGGCGGGCGGGGTGTCGGTGGCGGCTTCGGAGACGGTGCCGCTCGCGTGCAGGGTCCAGGGTTCGCCGTCCTGGGCGCCGCCGTCGGGGCGGGAGTAGATCTCGGTGGTGCGGCGGCCGGAGCCGTCGTCCTCGCCGACGACGACCTGGAGCCGGACGCCGCCGTGCTCGGGCAGGACGAGGGGTGCGGCGAGGGTGAGGTCCTCGACGAGGCCGCAGCCGGCCGCCTCGCCGGCGCGTACGGCCAGTTCGAGCAGGCCGGTGCCCGGGAGGAGGACGGTGCCGGAGACGGCGTGGTCGGCGAGCCACGGGTGAGTGTGCAGGGAGAGCCGTGCGGTGAAGACGTGTGCGTCGCGGTCGGCCAGGGTGACGGCGGCGCCGAGGAGGGGATGGTCGGTGGCGGCGAGGCCGAACCCGGCGGCGTCGCCGACGGTGGCGGGGGCCTGGAGCCAGTAGCGCCGGTGCTGGAAGGCGTAGGTGGGCAGGTCGACGCGGCGGGCGCCGGGGAAGACGGCGTCCCAGTCGGGGGCGGCGCCGCGCAGGGCGAGCCCGGCGAGGGCCGAGGCGAAGGTGAGCGCCTCGGGGCGGCCCTTGCGCAGGGCGGGGGCGAGGAAGGCGGCCTCCTGGGTCAGGCAGTCCTGCGCGAGGGCGGTGAGGACGCCGTCGGGGCCGAGCTCCAGCCAGTCGGTGACGCCGAGCTCCTCCAGGCAGCGCACCCCGTCGAGGAAGCGGACCGCCTCGCGGATGTGCCGGGCCCAGTAGTCGGGCGAGGTCAGCTGCTCGGTGGTGGCGAGGGCGCCGGTGACGTTGGAGACCACGGGGATCCTGGGGGCGTGGAAGGTCAGCGCGGCGGCGACCTCCCGGAACTCGGCGAGCACGTCCTCCATGTGCGGGGAGTGGAACGCGTGGCTCACCGGCAGCCGCTTGGTCTTGCGGCCCGCCAGGCGCCAGGTCTCGGCGATCTCGGCGACGGCGTCCTCGTCGCCGGAGACGACGGTGGAGCCGGGGCCGTTGACGCCGGCGACCGCGACGCGATCGCCGTAGCCGGCCAGGGAGGCGCGGACCTCGTCCTCGGACGCCTGGACGGCCGTCATGGCGCCGCCTTCGCGGGCGGCCTGCATGAGGCGGCCGCGCTCGGCGACGAGCCGGCAGGCGTCCGGGAGGTCCAGGACGCCGGCCAGGTGGGCGGCGGTGACCTCGCCGATCGAGTGGCCGAGCAGGTAGTCCGGGGTCAGGCCGTGGTGCTCGGCGAGGCGGAACAGCGCGGTCTCCACGGCGAACAGGGCGGCCTGGGTGAAGGCCGTCTGGTCCAGCAGCGCCGAGTCGGCGGACCCTTCGGGGGCGAAGAGGACGTCCTTCAGGGGGCGTTCGAGGCGCGGGTCCAGGTGGGCGCACACGGCGTCCAGGGCGGCCGCGAAGACCGGCGAGGACGCGTACAGCTCCCGGCCGGTGCCCAGCCGCTGGGAGCCCTGCCCGGTGAGCAGGAACGCGGTCCTGCCGCGCCGGGCGGCGGTGGCGCGGACGACGGACGGCGCGGATTCGCCGCGGGCCAGGGCGTCGAGGCCGCGCAGGAGTTCGGCGCGGTCGGTGCCCACGACGGCGGCGCGCGTCTCCAGCAGCCCGCGGGTGGTGGCCAGCGACCGGCCGATGTCGGCGGCGCCGGCCTCGGGGTGCTCGGTGGCGTGGCGGTGCAGGCGGGCGGCCTGCTCGCGCAGGGCGGCCTCGTCGCGGGCGGAGAGCAGCCACGGGGTGGCCGGGAGGGCGGGCTCGGCGGGCTCGGGGGCCGCCTCGTCGGCGCCGTCGGGCTGCTCGATGATGACGTGGGCGTTGGTGCCGCTGATGCCGAACGAGGAGATGCCGGCGCGGCGCGGCCGGCCGGTGTCGGGCCAGGGGATCTGCTCGGTGAGCAGCTCGACGGCGCCGGAGGCCCAGTCGACGTGCGGGGAGGGCTCGTCGACGTGCAGGGTCCGGGGCAGGACGCCGTGCCGCATCGCGCCGATCATCTTGATGATCCCGCCGACGCCTGCGGCGGCCTGTGCGTGGCCGATGTTGGACTTCAGCGAGCCCAGGTACAGGGGCCGGTCCTCCGGGCGGTCCTGCCCGTAGGTCGCGAGCAGCGCCTGCGCCTCGATGGGGTCGCCGAGGGTGGTGCCGGTGCCGTGCGCCTCGACGGCGTCGACGTCGGCCGGGGTCAGCCCGGCGTTGGCCAGGGCCTGCTGGATGACGCGTTCCTGGGAGGGGCCGTTGGGGGCGGTCAGCCCGTTGGAGGCACCGTCCTGGTTGACGGCGGAGCCGCGCAGGACGGCCAGGACCCGGTGGCCGTTCTTCCGGGCGTCCGAGAGCCGCTCGACGAGGAGCAGGCCGACGCCCTCGGCCCAGCCGGTGCCGTCGGCCCCGGCGGCGAAGGACTTGGAGCGGCCGTCGGGCGAGAGGCCGCGCTGCCGGGAGAACTCGATGAAGACGTGCGGTCCGGCCATGACGGTGACGCCGCCCGCGAGCGCGAGGTCGCACTCGCCGGTCCGCAGGGCGTTCGCGGCCAGGTGCAGGGCGACAAGCGAGGAGGAGCAGGCGGTGTCGACGGTGACGGCGGGGCCTTCGAGGCCGTAGGTGTAGGAGAGGCGGCCGGAGATGACGCTGGAGAGGTTGCCCGCCAGGAGGAAGCCCTCGAACTCCTCGGGGCTGGCGGCCAGCCGGGAGGCGTAGTCGTCGTACATCGCGCCGGTGAAAACGCCGGTCTGGGTGCCGCGCACGGTGGCGGGGTCGATGCCGGCGCTCTCGAAGGTCTCCCAGGCGGTCTCCAGCAGCAGGCGGTGCTGGGGGTCCGTGGCGGTGGCCTCGCGGGGCGAGATGCCGAAGAACTCCCGGTCGAACAGGTCGGCTTCGTGCAGGAAGCCGCCGTGGCGGACGTAGGAGGTGCCGGGCTTCTCCGGGTCGGGGTCGTAGAGCCCGTCGAGGTCCCAGCCGCGGTTGACGGGGAACTCGCTGACCGCGTCGGTGCCCTCGGCGACCAGGCGCCACAGGTCCTCGGGCGAGGCGACCCCGCCGGGGTACCGGCAGGCCATGCCGACGATCGCGATGGGCTCGTCCGCCGTGCCCGCCGTGCGGACCGCCTTGGCAACGGCGGCCCGCCCGGTGCCGGACACCTTGGTGAGCAGGTAGCCGGCCAGGGCGGCGGGCGAGGGGTGGTCGAAGACGGCCGTGGTGGGCAGCCGGACGCCGGTGGCGGCGTTGAGCCGGTTGCGCAGCTCGACCCCGGCGAGGGAGTCGAAGCCGATGTCCTTGAAGATCCGCTCGGGGTCGATGCCGGAGGCGTCGGCGTGGCCGAGGACGGTGGCGACGGTGGACCGCACCAGGTCGACGACCGCGCCGCGCCGCTCCTCCTCCGGGAGGGCGGCGATGTCCCGGCCCCACGCGGAGCCCGCCGCGTCGGCGGCCTGGGCGGTGCGCCGGGGGCGGGTGCGGACCAGGCCGCGCAGCAGCGGCTGCGGGTCGCCGGCGGCGCGCAGCGCCGCCAGGTTCAGGGCGGCCGGCACCAGGAGGGGGGCGGGCGCGGACAGCGCGGCGTCGAACAGCGCGAGGCCCTGCTCGGGGGTGAGCGGCGCGATCCCCGCGCGGGTCCAGCGGCCCAGGCCCGCCTCGTCGAGGGTGCCGCCCATGCCGTGGGTGCCGTCCCACAGGCCCCAGGCGAGGGAGGTGGCGGGCAGGCCCCGGGCGGCGCGGTGGGCGGCGAGGGCGTCCAGGGAGGTGTTGGCGGCCGCGTAGTTGGCCTGGCCCGCGGTGCCGGTGAGGCCGGAGACGGAGGAGAAGAGGACGAACGCGGCGAGCGGCAGGTCCTTCGTCAGCTCGTGGAGGTGCCGGGCGGCGTCGGCCTTGGGCCGCATGACCGCGTCGAGCCGCTCCGGGGAGAGGGATTCCACGGTCGCGTCGTCGATGACGCCCGCGGTGTGCACCACGGCCGTCAGGGGGTGTTCCGCGGGGACGGCGGCGAGCAGGCCGGCCACGTCACCGGCGTCGGAGGCGTCGGCCGCGGCGATGGTCACCCGGGCGCCGAGCTCGGCGAGCGCGTCGGCGAGCTCGCCGGCGCCGGGGGCGGCGGGGCCGCGGCGGCTGCTGAGCAGCAGGTGCCGCACCCCGTGGTCGGTGACCAGGTGCCGGGCGAGCAGGGCGCCCAGGCCGCCGGTGCCGCCGGTGATCAGGACCGTGCCGTCCGGGTCCAGGGCGGGCGGCGCCGCCTCCGGGCGCGGGGCCCGGGCCAGCCGTGGCACCCGCAGCTCACCGGCGCGCACCGCGACCTGCGGTTCGCCCGAGGCCACGGCGGCGGGCAGCGCTCCGGCCGCGGCGGCGTCGTCGTCGAGGTCGACGAGGACGAGCCGGCCGGGGTGTTCGGACTGCACCGCGCGGATCAGCCCCCACACGGGGGCGGCCGCCAGGCCGTCGACGCCGTCGCCGGGCAGGGCCGCGACCGCGCCGTGGGTGACGAGGACCAGCCGGGAGCCGTCGAACCGCTCCTCGGCCAGGAACCGCTGCGCCAGCCCCAGCGCGCGGCCCGCGGCGGCGCGGGCGGCGTCGGCGTCCCCGGTGTCGCCCGGGAACACCGCGGTGACGATGTCGGCGGCGTCGGAGGGGAGTTCGTCACCGACGGCCTCGGCCCAGGTCGCCTCGCCGGGCGCGGGAGCGGAGACGGCGGGCCACTCCACGGTGTACAGGGAGTCCTGGTGCCCGCCGGCGGCCGGGGCCAGCTTGTCCTTGGCGACCGGGCGCAGGGTGAGGGCGCCGATGGTCGCCACGGGCTCGCCGGTGGTGTCGGCGAGGATGATCGAGACGGTGTCGGTGCCGGCCGGGGAGATCCGGGCCCGCAGGGCGGTCGCCCCGGCGGCGTGCAGGGTCGAGCCGGCCCACGCGAACGGCAGGCGGATCTCCTCGGCCGGGCCGCCCGCCGCGGCGTCGAGGACGAGCGGGTGCAGCACCGCGTCGAGGAGGGCGGGGTGGATGCCGTAGCGCGCGGCGCTGTCGTGCTGCTCCTGGGGCAGGCGCACCTCGGCGTAGACGTCCTCGCCCGCGCGCCAGAGGCCGGTCAGCGCCTGGAAGGCGGGCCCGTAGGCGTAGCCGAGGTCCGCGAGGCGGGCGTAGACGCCGTCCAGGGGCTCGGCCGTGGCGCCGGCGGGCGGCCACTGGCGCAGGTCGCCGCCGGTGGCCGGGGCCGCCTGGGCGAGGGTGCCCGAGGCGTGCCGGGTCCAGGGCTGCGGCCCGAGGTCGCCGGTCTCCGGGCGGGAGTGGACGGCGAACGGCCGGCCGGCCGGGCCGGGGGCGCCGAGGGTCACCTGGACCTGGGCCGCGCCGCGCTCCGGCAGGGCCAGCGGCGCCTCCAGGGTGAGCTCCTCCACCTGGCCCGCCCCGGTGTGGTCGGCCGCGGCGGCGGCCAGCTCCAGGAACGCGGTGGCGGGCACCAGGACGGTGCCGCTGATGACGTGGTCGGCCAGGTAGGGGTGGCCGGCCAGGGAGAGGCGGCCGGTGAGGAGCACCTCATCGCGGTCGGCGAGCTCGACGGCCGTGGACAGCAGCGGGTGGCTCGCCGGGTCCAGGCCGAGGCTGCGGGCGTCGGCGGGGGCCGCGGCCGTCAGCCAGTAGTGCTTGCGCTGGAAGGCGTACGGGGGCAGGTCGGCGCGGCGGGCGGCGGGGAAGAAGGAGGCGGCGTCGAGGGGGGCGCCGGCCACGTGCGCGGCGGCGACGCCCGCGGCGAAGGTCGCCGTCTCGGGGCGGCCCGCGCGCAGCAGGGCGACGGCGGTGGTGTCCGGGCCCTCGGCGGAGCCGGTGGCCATCGCGGTGAGGACGGCGTCGGGGCCGACCTCGACGAGCACGGTGGCGCCCTGCCGCTCCAGGGTGCGGGTGGCGTCCAGGAAGCGGACGGCCTCGCGGATCTGGCGGGTCCAGTAGTCGGGGGAGGTGAGTTCGGCCGTGGTGGCGAGGTCGCCGGTGACGGTGGAGACGATCGGGATGCGGGGCGCGTGGTAGTCCAGTCCGGCGGCCACCTCGCGGAACTCGGCGAGCACGTCGTCCATGTGCGGCGAGTGGAAGGCGTGACTGACCGTCAGGCGCCGTGTCCGGCGGCCCTGCTCGCGCCAGTGGGCGCCGAGCTCCTCGGCGGCGTCCGCGTCGCCGGAGACGACGACGGCGGTGGGCCCGTTGACGGCGGCGACGGCGAGCTTGCCCTCGTAGCCGTTCAGGGACGGTACGACCTCGTCCTCCCGGGCCTCGATCGCGACCATCGCGCCACCGGCGCGCGCCGACTGCATCAGGCGGCCGCGGGCGGCGACGAGCCGCGCCGCGTCCTCCAGCGAGAGGACGCCCGCGACGTGGGCGGCGGCCAGCTCGCCGATCGAGTGGCCGGCGAGGAGGCCGGGGGTCAGGCCGTGGTGCTCCAGGAGGCGGAAGAGGGCCACCTCGACGGCGAACAGCGCGGGCTGGGTGTACGCCGTGCGGTGGACGAGGGCGTCGGCGCCGGCCTCTTCCCCGTCTCCCCCGCCCGTCAGAACGATGTCGCGCAGCGGGCGGTCCAGGTGCGGGTCCAGGGCGGCGAACGCGGCGTCCAGGGCCTCGGCGAAGACCGGGTGCGCCGCGTACAGCTCCCGCCCCATACCGGGGCGCTGGGCGCCCTGGCCGGTGAAGAGGAAGGCGGTCCGTCCGGCGCGGGCGGCACTGCCCGTCACCACGCCGGGGGCGTCGGTGCCGCGGCTCAGCGCGTCGAGCCCGGCGAGGAACTCCTCGGCCGTGGTGCCGAGGACGGCGGCCCGCTGCTCGAAGGAGGTGCGGGCGGCCAGGGAGCGGCCGATGCCGGCGAGGGCGGCGGGGGTCAGCTCCGGCTGCTCCGCGGCGTACGCCCGCAGCCGGGTGGCCTGGGCGCGCAGGGCGGCCGTGTCGCGGGCGGAGACGATCCAGGGCGCGGGGGCGGTGAGCCGGGGGGCGGGCCCGGGGGCGGGGGCCGGCTCGGCGGCCTGCTCGATGACGACGTGGGCGTTGGTGCCGCTGATGCCGAACGAGGAGATGCCGGCGCGGCGCGGCCGGCCGGTGTCGGGCCACGCGCGCTGTTCGGTGAGCAGCTCGACGGCGCCCGCCGTCCAGTCGGCGTGCGGGGTGGGCTCGTCGACGTGCAGGGTCCGGGGCAGCACGCCGTGCCGCATGGCCTGCACCATCTTGATCAGCCCGCCGACGCCGGCGGCCGCCTGGGCGTGGCCGATGTTGGACTTCAGCGAGCCCAGGTAGAGGGGCGCCCGTTCGCCCCGGTCCTGCCCGTAGGTGGCCAGGAGCGCCTCGGCCTCGATGGGGTCGCCGAGGCGGGTGCCGGTGCCGTGGGCCTCGACGGCGTCGACGTCGGCGGGGGTCAGCCGGGCGTCGGCCAGGGCCTGGCGGATGACGCGCTGCTGGGAGGGGCCGTTGGGAGCGGTGAGGCCGTTGGAGGCGCCGTCCTGGTTGACGGCGGTGCCGCGGATGACGGCGAGGACCTGGTGGCCGTTGCGCTCGGCGTCCGAGAGGCGCTCGACGAGGAGGAGGCCGACGCCCTCGGCCCAGGAAGTGCCGTCGGCGTCGGAGGAGAAGGACTTGGAGCGGCCGTCGGCGGCGAGGCCGCGCTGCCGGGAGAACTCCACGAACATCCCGGGGGTGGACATCACGGTCGCACCGCCGGCGATGGCCAGCGTGGACTCGCCCTGGCGCAGCGACCGCACGGCCATGTGGAGGGCCACGAGCGAGGAGGAGCAGGCGGTGTCGACGGTGACGGCGGGGCCGATGAGGCCCAGCTGGTAGGCGATGCGGCCGGACATCACGCTGGGGGTGGTGCCGGTGAGCAGGTGGCCTTCGACGCCCTCGGCGCCGTCGTGCATGCGCGGGCCGTAGTCGAGGGCGGTCGCGCCGACGAAGACGCCGGTGCGGCTGCCCTGGAGCCCCCGGGGGTCCAGGCCGGCCCGCTCGACGGCCTCCCAGGCGGTCTCCAGCAGCAGGCGCTGCTGCGGGTCCATGCCGAGGGCCTCGCGCGGGGAGATGCCGAAGAAGTCCGCGTCGAAGAGGCCCGCGTCGTGGAGGAAGCCGCCCTCGCGGACGGAGATCTTGCCGCTGCGGTCCGGGTCGGGGTCGAAGAGGTCCGCGTCCCAGCCGCGGTCGAGCGGCAGACCGGAGACCGCGTCGCCGCCCTCGGCGACGAGCTTCCACAGCTCCTCGGGGGAGCCGACGCCACCGGGGTAGCGGCAGGCCATGCCGACGATCGCGATGGGCTCGTCGGTGCCGGCCGGGGCCGTGAAGAGGTCGTCGGCGCCGGGCGCGGCCAGGCCGGTCAGCTCGGCGGTGAGGTGCGTGGTGAGCGCGGCGGGCGTCGGGTGGTCGAAGAGCAGCCCGCCGGGCAGCCGCAGCCCGGTGGCGGCGGCCAGGCCGTCGCGGAGCTCCACCGACATGAGGGAGTCGAAGCCCAGTTCCTTGAAGGAGGCGCGGGGTTCGACCTGCTGTCCGCCGCCGTACTCCAGCACGGCGGCGATGTGCGCGGTCACCAGCTCGGCCACCGCGCGCTCGCGCTCGGCCTCGCCCAGGGCAGCGCGCCGCTCGCCGAGCTCGCCGCGCGGCGCGGCGGGGGCGTCCGGGCTGGGTGCGGCGGGGAGGGCCGTGGTGCGGGGGGCGCCGTCGATCCAGTGGCGCTCGCGCTGGAAGGCGTAGGTGGGCAGGGGGACCGCGCGGGCACCGGTGCCCTCCTGGACCGCCGCCCAGTCCACGTGGCCGCCGCGGACGAACACGGTGGCGAGGGCGGTCAGCAGGGCCTGGGGCTCGGGCCGGTCCTTGCGCAGGACGGCGACGGCCGCCGCGGCGTCCCGGTCCAGGACGGAGTCGGCGGCCATCGCCGAGCACACGCCGTCGGGGCCGAGTTCGAGGTAGGTGGTGACGCCGGCGGCCTCCAGGGAGCGCACCGCGTCGAGGAACAGCACCGGGCGGCGGACCTGGTCCACCCAGTACTCGGGGTCGGACCACTGGCCTTCGGTGACGGGCTCGCCGGTCACGGTGGACACGACGGGGATCCGCGGCTCGTGGAAGGCGAGACCGCCGACGACCCGGCGGAAGTCCGCGAGCATCGGTTCCATGCGCGGCGAGTGGAAGGCGTGGGAGACGGTGAGCCGCTTGGTCTTGCGGCCCTGCTCCCGCAGCAGGGCGGCGACCTCCAGGGCGGCGTCCTCGTCCCCGGCGAGCACGACGGCGCGGGGACCGTTGACGGCGGCGAGCGCGAGGCGGTCCTCCCGGCCGGCGAGCAGCGGGCGGACCTCGTCGGGGGCGGCCTGCACGGCGATCATCGCGCCGCCGGCCGGGAGAGCCTGCATGAGACGGCCGCGGGCGGCCACCAGCGCGGCCGCGTCCGCCAGGGAGAGGACACCGGCGACGTGCGCGGCGGCGATCTCGCCGATGGAGTGCCCGGCGAGCCGGTCGGGACGGACCCCCCAGTGCTCCACCAGCCGGAAGAGGGCCACTTCGAGCGCGAACAGGGCCGGCTGGGTGAAGCCGGTGAGGTCGAGGCCGTCGCCGGAGTCGATCACCTGGGCCAGCGGCCGGTCCAGCAGGGGGTCCAGGTGGGCGCACACCTCGTCGAACGCCCGGGCGTAGACGGGGTGCTCGGCGTACAGCTCCCGTCCCATGGCGGCGCGCTGGGCGCCCTGCCCGGTGAACAGGACGGCCAGCCCGCCGTCTTCGGCGGAGCCGGTGACCACGCCGCGGGCGGGGGTTCCCGCGGCGAGGGAGGCGAGCCCGTCGAGCAGGGCGCCGCGGTCGCCGCCCAGGACCACCGCGCGGTGCGGGAAGACGGTCCTGGTCGTGGCGAGGGACCAGGCGGTGTCCGCGGGGTCCGGGGCGCCGTCCGCGGCGGCGGCGTCGCGCAGGCGCCCGGCCTGGGCGCGCAGGGCGGCACGGTCACGGCCGGAGACGACCCAGGGCAGGACGGCGGGGGCGGTCCGCGCCTCGACGGGCTCGGCGCCGGACTCGGCGTCGGGCGCGGGGCCTTCGGTCAGGACGATGTGGCAGTTGGTGCCGCCCATGCCGAACGAGCTGACGCCCGCCACCAGCGGGACGTCCGGCCGGGGCCACGCGGTGAGCTCGCGCTGCACGGACAGGCCCAGGTCGGCCAGCGGGATCCGGGGGTTGGGGGTCGCGAAGTTGAGGCTGGCGGGCAGCTCGCGGTGGCGGAGGCTGAGCAGCACCTTCAACAGGCCGGCGATGCCCGCGGCGCCTTCGAGGTGGCCGATGTTGGTCTTGACCGAGCCGACGCGCAGCGGCTCCTCGGGGCTGCGGCCGGTGCCGAGCGCCGCGCCGAGGGCGGCGGCCTCGACGGGGTCGCCGACCGGGGTGCCGGTGCCGTGCAGCTCGACGTACTGGACGTCGGCGGCGGCCACTCCGGCCCGCCCGTAGGACTCCCGCAGCACCCGCTCCTGCGCGTCGGCGCTGGGCACGGTGAGCCCTTGGGTGGCGCCGTCGTTGTTGACCGCGCTGCCGCGGATCACGCCGTGGATCCGGTCGCCGTCGGCGAGCGCCCGGGCGAGCGGCTTGAGGACGACGACCCCGCCGCCCTCGCCGGGGACGAAGCCGTTGGCGCGGGCGTCGAAGGTGTAGCTCAGCCCGTCCGGGGACACCCCGCCGAACCGCTCCTCGGTCACCGCGTTCTCGGCGAGCAGGTTGAGGTTCACGCCGGCGGCGATCGCCATGGCGGACTCCCCGGTCCGCAGGCTCTCGCAGGCCAGGTGGACGGCGACGAGGGAGGAGGACTGGGCGGCGTCGACGGTGAGGCTGGGGCCGTGCAGGCCCAGGTGGTAGGAGACCCGGTTGGCGATGACGCCGCGGTTGACCCCGGCCATGGTGTGCTGGGTGATGGCCGAAGTGCCGTACTGGTACAGCAGATTGGTGTAGTCATCGCGCAGGGTGCCGACGAACACGGCCGTGCGGGAGCCCTTCAGGGTCGCGGGGACGATGCCCGCG
Source organism: Streptomyces sp. NPDC046215 (assembly GCF_040646215.1). Taxonomy (NCBI): domain Bacteria; kingdom Bacillati; phylum Actinomycetota; class Actinomycetes; order Kitasatosporales; family Streptomycetaceae; genus Streptomyces; species Streptomyces sp. NPDC046215. The sequence continues at coordinate 80,355 of NZ_JBEYZW010000012.1, forward strand.
TCCTCCAGGGCCTCCCAGGCCAGTTCGAGGACGAGCCGCTGCTGCGGGTCCATGGCGGCGGCTTCGCGCGGCGAGACCGAGAAGAACCCGGCGTCGAAGTCCGCGACGGCGTCGAGGAATCCACCCGGACGGGCGCCCTCTCCCCCGTCCGGCCCCCTGCCCGATTCCCCGTCAGGCCCCCCGTCCACCGCACCGGGCATCCGGCGGTCCTCGGGTGTTGCGGTGATGGCGCTCGTGCCGCTGCGCAGCAGCTGCCAGTAGGCGTCGGGGTCGGGTGCCATCGGCAGCCGGCAGGACATGCCGACGACGGCGATCGCCTCGTCCTGTCCGTCCTGCGGCTTCGCTCCCACAGGACCGTGCTCAGTCGACTTCACCTTCGGCTGCCCTTTCATAGCTGTCCCACTGGACCGGAGACTTCAACGTCAACGCCTGGTCCTGGTCTGCCGCATAAAGCACCGCATGCACGCTGCATGCATTAACCGGAATCACGCTAGCAAGCACGCGGGCGACCCCACCCAGCCCGCAGTCACGGCGTGGCAATCGGCAGTCGCGGGCCGCTGATGGGCCGGTCATTACCCGGCAATGGGCAGGAGTTGCGAAGTGGCTGGATACGGTGCTCTCCCGGACTTCGGATGAACGATGCCCAGCCACCCGTTCGGCGAATTCCGGTCACATCGGCGCAGTACCTCGAAGAACTCTGGGGGATTTCCACATGACGGACAACACCGCGGTCACGCAGCACGAAGGCGGAGTCGAGGAGCACCTGGCGCACTACACGCGCGTCTTCAATTCGGGTGACGCGGACGCGATCAACCGGCTGTACTCGGACGACGCGGTTTCCGAGTGGGAGCTCGGCAAGCCGCTGACGGGGCAGGCCCGCAAGGACGCCCTCGCGGAGTTCCTCACCCTGAAGCCCAGGCTGACGACGAAAATCCGTCAGTCGCACGTGACCGCGACGACGGCGTTCCTGGTCGTGGACTGGACCATGGAGACGACGAACCCCGACGGGACGAAGGAGCTGGTCAAGGGCATCGGCACGGATGTCATGCACCGCGGGGAGGAGGGGGAGTGGCGCTACGTCATCGACGTCCCGCTGGGCGACCCGCGCAACGCCGAGGAGCCGGCGCCCATATCCGAGTAATTCGCCGCTCACCGGACGGTCACGCCCCACAGTGACCCCGACGTGTCCAGCCCCGCGCGAGCGGGGCTGGACACGCTGCTTCACCCGGCAAACGGAACGGCCGACGGACGGGCAGGCAGCCGGGCAGGCCGTCAGACCGGCAGCCGGCAGATGGCAGCCGGCAGACAAGGAGGCGGGCCCTCACCGATGCGAGGGCCCGCCTCCTTTGGGGAGTGGCGCTTGGGGGAAGTGGCGCTTTCGGGGTGTGGCGCTTGGGGGAAGCGGCGTCAGCGGACGCGTGCCGCACCCTCGTGGAACGCGCCGTCGAAGAACAGCAGGCCCTTCGAGCCCGGCCCGCGGCTCGACCCCAGCACGGTGCCGATGAAGATCGAGTGGTCCCCGGACACGTGGGACGCGGTGACCTCGCACTCCAGCCACGCCAGCGCGCCCGACAGCAGCGGCGCCCCGGTCCGCGGCCCCGGCGCCCAGGCGACCTCCTCGAACTGGGCAGGGCCCAGCGGCCGCTTCTTGTCGGCGAAGTACCGCGCCAGCCCCTCCTGGCCCGACTCCATGATGGAGACGGCGAAGTGCCCGGCGGCCACGATGGAATCGTGCATCACCGCGCTGTGGTCCACGCAGCACAGCACCGACGACGAGGCGAGCGAGACCGAACTGAACGCGTTGGCGGTCATGCCGTGGAGGTGCTCACCACCCACGGTCAGGACCGTGACACCGGTCGCGAACTGGGACATCACATAGCGGAGCGTCGACGGCTCCATGGCGTGGGGCCCGTCCGGCGCCGCCGCCGGGGGCCGGACCGTCACGAGGTCGGATACCTGTCCGCCCTGGGTCATATCAGCCTCCCCTCCTGTGCAGATGCAGAATTCATGCCGCTCTCTTCGAAAGTCAATGGAGAGTTCCTGGCCGGTTCGCACCGAACTCCATGAGGGCGATCGGCAGCTGCAAAATTACCCCACCGTACCCAATCACCTGCTCATTCGCCGGTAATGCCCCACACACCACCGGGCCCGGCCGTGAATTGCCGGGGCATGACTGGGCAATTGGCCGCAGGGCCCGGCGGCGCGGGTAGGGTCGCGGCCGTACGCCGATGTCACGAGTGCGGAGAAAGGCACCAGATGAGTCCTGTAGCCAACGAACTTGAGCTCGCCGAACCCCATCTGGGCGGGGTGCTGTCCGCCGCCGGCCTCGATGCCGAGTACGTGCGCGCGGCGGGAAACACTCTTTACCTGCGCGGCGCGGACGGCCAGGAAATCCCGGTGCTCGACTTCGCCGGGGGCTTCGGGTCACTGATGCTCGGGCACAACAATCCGGAGATCACGGCGTATACGAAATCCCTGCTGGACGCGCAGGTCCCGGTGCATTCGCAGTTCTCCCGGCACCCCTGCGCCAACCGGGTCGCCCAGCAGCTGAACGCGATCCTCCAGCGGGAACTGGACGACGACGAGCCGTACTTCGCCATTTTCGCCAACAGCGGTGCCGAGGCGATCGAGGTCGCCGTCAAGCACGCCGAGTTCGAGCGCTCGGGCCGGCTGGCGGCACTGGCCGAGGAGGTCGCCGCCCATGTGGAGAGCGCCCGCGCCGCCGTGCGCGAGGGGGCGGCCCTCGCGCCGACGGAAGCCGGGGCGAGGCTGGAGGCCGCCCGGCGCGCGGGCGACGCCGAGGGGTTCGAGGGCCTGCTGGCGGCCCTGGCCCGGGAGAACGCGGAGCGGCTGGCGAGGTCGCCGCTGTTCCTCACGCTCGAAGGATCCTTCCACGGCAAGCTGGCGAGCAGCGTCCAGCTCACCCATAACGAGTCGTTCCGGCTGCCGTTCAAGGCGCTGGCCGCGCAGGCCCGCTTCGTCCCCCGCGACCGGCCGGAGGCCGTCAAGGAGATCATCGAGGAGGAGCGGGCCACCGTCTTCGACCTGAGCGTCGAGGGTGACACCGTGACCGTCACCGAGCGGGACTTCCCGATCTTCGGCGCGTTCCTGCTCGAACCCGTCCAGGGCGAGGGCGGCGTCCGGGTCATCACCGAGGAGTTCGCGCGCGCCATCCAGGACGCCTGCGCGGCCATCGACTGCCCGATCGTCGTGGACGAGATCCAGAGCGGCATGGGCCGGACCGGCGCCTTCCTCGCCAGCTCGCTCATCGGCCTGCGGGGCGACTATTACACCCTGGCGAAGAGCCTCGGCGGCGGCCTGGCCAAGGTGTCCGTGACCCTCGTCCGCAGGCCGCGCTACCGCCAGGACTTCGAGCTGGTCCACAGCTCGACGTTCGCCAAGGACAGCTTCTCCAGCCACATCGCGCTGAAGGTGCTGGAGATCATGGAGGCGGAGGACGGCCGGATCTACCGCATGGCCCGCGAGCGCGGCACGAAGCTCGTCACGACCCTGGAGGCGCTCCGCGCCGACTTCCCCGACGTGATCAAGGACGTACGCGGCAAGGGCCTGATGCTGGGGCTGGAGTTCCACGACCAGTCCACGAGCGAGTCCCCGGCCATCCAGGGCGTCTCACAGGCGGGCTTCCTGGGCTACACCGTGGCGGGCTTCGCCCTGCGGGAGCACCGGATCCGCCTCTTCCCGACGGGCAGCGCGTTCAACACGCTGCGTTTGCAGCCGTCGGTATACCTGAGCGACGAGGAAATCGCCCGCCTCGACGCGGCGCTGCGGGACGTGTGCGGTGTGCTGCGCGAGCAGGACGGCGAGCGGCTTACGGGGGGACGGGGGGAGTAGCAACGGGGGGGGCGGGAGAGGGCCCAGGCCCGCGCCCCCCTGCTCACCCAGCAGGCAGCGGCGGCGTGATCAGGCCAAGCCGAGACGGACGCGTCGGCGGGAGCCGGCCTGCCCGCTCGACCCATGTACGCCGCATGGCCCTGGACGCGCTCACGCGAGGTCCGCGAGGAGCAGGTCCAGGGCCGTCTCCTCCTCGGCACGCACGCCGAGCTCGGCGAGGGCCGGCGCCAGCGCCAGGTCCCAGGGGGCCTCGGCCGGTGTGCCCGTCAGGGGCCGCGAGGACGGGGTGGCGGCTACCAGGGCACGGCAGTCGCTGGCCGTGTACCGCCAGGGGTGCCAGGGCACAGTGCGCAGCAGCACGCCCGCGATCCGCAGCCCGCCCCAGTCGAAGTCGCCGTGGTAGAGCAACCTCGCGCCACCGGCGGGGAGGTGGCGCAACAGGGTGTGGGCAGCGGCCTGGCCCCGGGTAGCGAGCGGAAGCCGGACGCGATCCGGATCACGGCGACTGAGGCAGGAATCCTCCAGTCCTTCCCCGCCACCTACCCGTGGCAGGGCACGAAATCGCGGCAGTTCGAGCAGATCGGCAACGCGGTACCCCCGCTGCTGGCCGCACAGCTCCTTGCCCCGCACCTGGGCACCCGGGTATGCCAAAGCGACTTCGGGCTGGCCGCATGAGCACCGGACTCCAGGGCCTGCCCGGCCGGGAGGTCATCGTCATGGCCGAGCAGGCCCTCCTCGGCGCCCTCCTCATCCAGCCCCGCACTCTCACGGCGGTCTCGGAATGGCTGGAGCCGGAGCACTTCTACCTCCCGCACCACACCGCTCTGTACTCCGCGATGCACCACATCGCCAAGGCCGGCCACCCGGCTGTCACCGAAGATCGTCCAACCGCCGAGCAGGGACTGGAGTGGGTTCAACAGACCACCGCACGCGGCGCAGAAGAGGCGCCCGCGCTCACGCCCTCCTACGCCCACGCCTTGATCAATGCGTGCCCACAACCCCTGCACGCCGCTGCCTACGGGCGCATGGTCCTGGCCGGCCACGTCCGCCGGACCGTCGCCGAGCACGCCGCCCGTCTCGGACAGGCCGTACGGGAATCCCGAGGATCCGACACAGGAATAGATCTGGTCTGTGCACGGGCCGACGAGCTGGCTGACGTCCTCGAGCAGCTCACACGTCGGTGGCGGCCCCACCCCGGTTCCCTCCCCCGCACCGAAACGACCACCCCATCCGCGCAGAACGAGGACATCGACGGCCGAGTGCTGGACGAGCGGGTCTTCCTCTCGGCTGTCACGAATCGGCCCGCCGCGCTAACAGAGGTGCGTACCTATCTCAGGGCGGAGGACTTCGCTGACCCGGTCCACCAGCAGATCTTCCGCGCGCTGGCTGCCCTGGACCACCGCGGCGACCCAATCGACCCGGTCGTTGTTGTCTGGGAGGTCCAGCAGCGCGGTGTCTTCGCAAGTACTCCGGCCACGCCCGACGACGTCCTCGCTATCTGTGAGCGGTCCGGCGCGGACCCCGCCTACTGGGCGGCCCGCGTCATACGCCACGCGCTGCTCTCCACCGCCACCGACACTGCCGCCCATACTGGGCGTCTCGCCGCCGATACAACGCTCACACCCCATCAGCTGATCAGTGCGTCCTGCCGCACTCTCGCAAACCTCACCGCCATCCGCCTTCGAACACGCCGCGCCCAAGGCCAGGTTGCGCCCCGGCAGTCGACGGAACCACGACGCAGGCCGCCGCCAGTCACAAGCAGACGCACGGCCTCGCCACCATCAGTGCAGATTAAACCGTTCCGGGTTCGGTAGAGACTCGGTTGGTGATCTCAAGGGAGTCGCTGCAACGGTTGACACGAGTCAATCAACGGGGCTTTGGTACCGGAGGGTCTTGCGGGGGCGGGTGTTGAGGCGGAACGCGACGGCGTCGAGGTCTTCCTGGGTGTAGCCGGACAGGTCGGTGCCCTTGGGGAAGTACTACCGCAGCAGGCCGTTCGTGTTCTCGTTCGAGCCATGCTGCCATGGGCTTCTCGGGTCGCAGAAGTACACCTTGACGTCGGCGGCAACGGTGAACCACTTTAGCTCGGCGCCGCGGTCCTAGGTCAGGAACTTCATCATCTGGTCCGGGAGAGGGCGCACGTGCTCGGTGAGTGCGTTGACGACACTAGCGGCTCGCGGCCAAGTCCGAACGCTCCTGCCGTAGGAACCCAACCGCCTTCATTCAGGCGCATTCGCACCGTCTGGTGGAATACCACGGCGTGGAAGCTCCCGGCATCGCTTCCCCTCTCCCCTGGGCGTCTGCAGCCGGCTGTTTCGCGGAGCGTGATTATTTCACCTCGGCAGATCACCGCTCGCGTCTCGCCAGCGAGTGCGGGGGCGGCCAGCGCCGGGTTCCCGCTGTCACCTCAGCGCCTCTGGGTCGGCTGTCACTTGCTCCTGGGGGGGGAGTCTTGCTCCGGCTCTCGGGTCTACTCGAGTTCGGCGACAGACCGGGGCATCCGGGGGTTGCGGTTCCTTTCCTTCATCTGCTGCATAAGCTCGAAGCCCTCCTGTGCCGTGATGAGATCTCCCTTAACGGCGAGCCGCACCATATCAATGGTCTCTGCCGTGAAGATGCCCTGCTCGGCTGCGTAGCTCAGGGAATGCTTGTCATCCGATATCCACCAGGAGCTGGCGAACCGGTCCCAATTCACGATGACATGGCAGGTCTCGGCCTCGCCGAGATGCTGGAAGATGCGGTCGGCGCGGCCACCGAACACGGCAGTGCGGATACGGAGGATGGCGTCTCTGTCCGCTTGTTCCGTAACTCGAATCGCTTCGCCGAGCCAGCCCTGCTGCCGGAGCTCGTTCAGAGCGGGGAGCCATTTAGCCGAGTTTCGGGCTTCGCGCGCCACGGCCTGGGTCCATCTACCGCGCCCGTCGAGGACCATACGGAGAAGGTCAAGTCGTTCGACAGCGGCAAAGTTGCACAGGACGGTGTTGTCGGGAAACAGGAACTCGCTCATGCAGCACCACCGTTGTCCCGCCTCCGCTCATCGAGCTCGTTCTTGAGCTCGTCGGCATCAACGCCGAGCAACGTGGCGTAGGGACGCACCGTCGACTTGCCGGCCTCATAGGCGGCGCGCGTGTCGCGTACAAGCAACCCGGGCAGTCGAGGCTTCTGCGAGAGCACAGCCCGCTGTTCGAACTCCTCGCTCCGACCTGCAAGCTGCGCGGCCTCGCTGGCCGTCATGCGCTTGTAGCGGTCGCATGTGCCAGCGTCGATCAGCCGCAAATAGAGCAGTCGGTAGGCCAGGGCCTCGGGGCTCACCATCAAGTCACAAGCCAGGGCTGCATAGCTTGCGCGGGTCAGGCCGACAGAGGTTATGGCTTCTCGCAGAATTTCCTCAGGCATGAGGAAGGCCGATGCAAAGGCGTTGGCGCGCTGCTCGCTCGGATCTTTCTTCTGGGCTGGGCTGAAGATGTCACGGTCGAGGTGGACCTCCTGGTTGTCACCAGCCAGGAGGTGTCCAAGTTCGTGGGCGAGAGTGAAGCGCTGACGTGCCGGGTTGGACGTGGCAGCCAGCAGGATGAGCTTAGTGCCGCGGGCCGTGGCCGCGAGGCCATCGAAGCCGTCGCCGAGCTGGACGACGGCCACATCGGCGCCGAAGGTCTCTTCGATCAGCTCCCCCAGGTTTCCTGCAATGGCCGAGCGGCCTTGGCGCGCTGTCTCCTTAAGGGCTGCTCGTGCCAGTGCTTCTCCCCGGGCCGCGTAGCTGGCGCCTGGGCGTGCCGTCGCGGTGACGGGCCGCCAAGGCTGCGGGTAGCCGAGCGTGTCCAAGTCCGTGCGCCGCGACGTGTATTCGCGCGCCGCTTCCAGGGCTTCGGCGGCATCCCCCGTGGTCGTCCTGGCCGCCACGGCCAGCGGGGTTTCGGATCCAGTGAGCAGCCAGTCCATGGAGATCTCGCACGCATCGGCAATGCACGCGAGGTCGACGACGGAGAAGGCGCTCGCGCCACTGAGTGATGCTGAGAGCTGCGCGGCGTCGAGATCAACGTGTTCGGCGAAGTCGTGAAGGCTCAGGCCCGACTTCGCCATCAGGCTTCGGACACGATCGGGAATGCTGGACACCAGTGGACAGTAGCCCGCCACCTGCACAGTTCACAAGACGGGTCAGAGGTACTGCACAGGCCGGAGTGGCCAAAAGCTAACGGGGCATCTGATGTGACAAGAGACGATGGGACCGTGTTTCCGCCAGAACGGCCGTCGCCCCGTCAGGCGGTCGTCCAGGAAGGGCGGTCAGAGAGGCCAGTTCCTGGACGTCGCCGGGCTCGTCCTCATCGAGGCACATTTCGTGACCAAGTGGTCTATCGGCAGGAAACCCGCTCGTACAGTGTTTCTTCCGCTTCGCTCATCTCGCGTTCAACGGTCTCGGTGAGATTCGGGTTGTCGATGAGGACGCCGAACTCGACGTTGTTGTTCTCTGCGCTCCAGGAGAAGTTCGCACTGGTCACCAGGAGCAGATGGTGGTCGATGGCGAGGAACTTGGCGTGATTGCGGACGTATGCGCCGTCGAATGTCTTTGTTCGCCATACCTCGGCGGGCTTCAGATGCTCGGCGACCTCGGTGGTGGTCGGCGCCGGGAAGGGGCCACGGTCGTCTGCGGCACGGGTGTCGAGATAGACCCGTACGGCGACCTCGGCACGTTGGGACGCTCTTTGCAGGGCAGTCCACAGGCCGGATGTGCGCTGGAAGTTGAAGGTGGAGCAGGTCACCGTATGGCGTGCGTTGTCGACAAGGTAGGGCACGGATGTGGTAAGCGGCCCGCTCTGGGCCAGGTGCCCGGGCATGGTCCACAGCGGGGTGAGCGTGGTGGGCACCGCCCGAGCCCCTTCCACGGCGCGCAGGAGGGCGATGTGCTGGTTCGCTGCTCCGGGTCCGCTGGCGATCGCCTCCAGGAGCCTCTTCGCCTCCTCGCGTTGGCCGGGGGCGACAGCCTTGAGCGCGGCGGTAAGGGTGTCGCCGTCAGCGAGCCGGTCGGCGACACCCTTGGCCTCACTCCGGGTGAGGAGTCGGCCCAGGCGCAGGGCGGCCTGGGCGTCACTCATGGGCCGAGAAGTACCCGAGGCCGCTTCCGGGCAGGTCGATCAGGAAACGGCGGTCGAGGAAACGGTTGGCCCGCTCGCAGGAGGTTTCCGAGGCCATGACGCAGCAGTGGCAGGCAGCGCCGTGCAGGAAGTCCTCGGGAGTCTTAGGGGTGCGCATGGAACAGATGGGGTCCGAGGAACAACGCCGTGCCTTGCGGAGAGCGCTCGCGACGACGCGCTGAAGCCGACTGGGTTCGCTGAGCTGGACCAGGCCGCCGAGGGTGCCGTCGCTGTCGGATGCGGTGGTACAGATGAGCAGGCCCGCCGCGGGCTCTCGTCCCTCGGCAGCGGGCCAGGCGTAGAGGCGTTCGCTGAGGCTGGCCGCCGAGTATCCGCAGGTGAGAGCGAGCTCACGGATCAGGATGTGGGCGAAGGTGTGGATCATCCAGTAGCGCGGCGGCTTGAGCCGGCTGTCGGGGTCGACCTTGCCGGCCGTCTCGGAGAACCGCCGCTCGAAGTTCCTGCGGTGCGCCGCGCGGTGGGCCTGCCACAGGTCGGTGTCCAGTATGTGCTTCTCCCAGGCCGCGACGGAGTCCTCGTCGAGCTGGAGGAAGATGCCTTCCCCGCGGTCCTCGGTCGCCACGGTCCAGGCCGGTCGAGGGGTGCGTGTGAGGGGGACCAAGCGGCGCGGCAGGTCTCCGACGCGGTCCATGTCATCGATCCGGGTGAATCCGACGAGCGCGTTGACCTTGCGGAGCTTTTCTACAGCCAGGACTCTGGTGATCTCGGGCTGGAGCTGCTCGCCGCGTTGGCGTGTGGCCAGGGAGAGCCCGCTCTTGGGGTCTTCGACGCGTGTGCCGAGGATGTCGAGCAGCAGGTAGCGCCATTCGGGCACCAGCAGGTCGACGGGGTCCCAGTCGCGCATCTTCTCTGCCTGCTCCTCCGGCGTGGCCGGCGGAACGCAGGCGGCTTCAACGGCCGCCTCCAGCTCGTGGTCGGACAGGCCGGTGACGTCGACCCGGCCATCCAACAGGTCCCGGATCATGTCGAGATGCTGTCGGTACTTGCTCAGCTTGTCGCCGAGCGTGGTGCGGATCCGGTCGGCGAGGTCGCTGGCCTTCTCCTGCTGGGACTCCGGCATGACGATGATCGACTGAGTGGCGGGGAACCACAGGTTGGAGGCGCCGACCAGCATCAGCCGCGTCTCGTTCTTGCAGCCCCGCGGTTCGAAGGCGTCCAGGTGGGGGTGACGTCCCCGGCACTTCGGCAGCTTGGCCCTGCCGGCCTCGCCCTGGGCCTCGTTCATCGGCCGCTGCATTTCGCAGGCTGCGCAGTGGATGATGGCCGACGCACCCTTACCAACGGTGCGGTCGACCATCTTCAGCGGCGGGACCTCGGCCTTGCTGCACCGCTGGCCTCGGTGGACCCACAGCTCGTACGGGAACTCGTCCAGGTGCCCGTCAACGCACGCCAACAGGTACCGGGCGGGCACAGCGGGGCGCCGCATCGGCTTGCGACTGCGATTGCCGGACCGCCCGGTGCATTTGGCGTGCTCGAAGGTCGCCAGGTCCGTCCGGAAGGGGTGGGTGTTCTTGTAATCGAACTGCGAGAGCATCCCGAGCATGTCGCAGCCGGTGCAGCGCAGCCACTGGGGGAACACGCGCGCCGGGACGCCGAGGTCGTTGCCTTCGGCGGAGCGGCTGTTCTTCTTCGGCTGCCAGGGGTGCGGCCGCAGTTGCGCGTCGGGCGAGTACAGCATCGTCCGGACGACATCCCGCAGCCGCGGCGCGTGGATGGTCGGGGGCAGCGAGTCGCGTCGCCTCCAGATGGGTTCCCAGTCGTCCAGGCCCGTGGGCATGATCGTGAACTGCGGCAGGTCCATGATCGAGCCAGGGCCGTAGGTGTAGAGCAGGGAAGAGGGGCGGGCCGAACCGACCCTGGCACGGTTGTGCTTGACCGCCTTCTCCGCCTCTTCCTGCAAGTCGCCGAGCGGGTCGACGGCTTTGGTCGCGTCGTAGACGAAGCGCGTCTGGTCGGTCATGCGTTCTCCTCCGGCATCACCCACTGGGGCGCGGTGACGGGTGCCACGTATACGAGTCGTTCCTTGATCGGGCTCACCAGGAGGTTGATCTCCGGCTGCACCTCACGCATCGAGTTGGCCACGATGAACGGCGGCGCGTCTCGGGTGTCGATGCCGGCCTTGGCGTTCTCCGCGCTCATCATGAGCGCGTCGTGGCGACTGTCGTCGACGATCTTCTCGTACACCAGCGATTTACGCAGCTCTTCGAGGTGCTTGCGGCGCTTGCCCCACTGGTCCAGCCGGTTTTCCAGCCGGTTCCGGGCACGCTCGGCCGCGTCCTCGTCCCCGGCCTGAGCAACCCGGCGCACCAGCGCCTCGATGAGCTCCACGGCGAAGTGCCGCTCGGCCTCGATCCGGGCCGCTCCGTCCTCCGGCGACAGGCCCTGGGGGCGTACGGCCTGCAGCACCCGGGCCGCGCTGACAAGTACGCCATCGAGACCGCGCTCCAGCGAGGTCACCGAGAACGGCGTCACCGACAGCGCCTCGACCTGTGCGTAGAACGTTTCGTGATAGTGCCGGAACTGCTCGAAGTGGGCGAGGTCGCGGGGCCGCGCCCAGTTGCCGAGCGCGACGACCAGGCCGGGCCGGGCCGCTTCACGGCCCACGCGCGAAGACGCCTGGATGTACTCGGCGGTGTTCTTCGGCTGGCCGACCACCAGCATCAGACCAAGCCGGGTCACGTCGACGCCCACCTGAAGCATGGAGGTCGCCAGTACCACGTCGTACGGGTTCACCTCCCGCTCCGCGGAGCGTGCCTTCGCCTCACGCAAGGTGCGCCGGTTTCGCTTGCCGGCGGTCGAGTCGAAGCCGGGGTCGAACGGCACCGCCATCTGATCGAGAGTGGCGGTGATGTCCGCACTGGCCACGCGGGAGGTGAGCTCGGCCACATGCAGTGCGCCGAAGTTGGTGCCGCTCCGGCTGGGCAGCTTGGACCAGGGGCGGCGCTTGGCCAGCGCGGTCTGGATGTCGTCGCCCATGTATCGGGCCATACCGGCCAGTTCACGGGTCGCGCTGAAGTAGCCGACCAGCGTCATGTACGGGTCGGCCGCCTTCCCCGAGCGGTCGAGCAACAGCTGACCGCCCGCCATGAGGACCTCGGCCACACGGATCTCCGCCGTGGTCAGACGCACCCCGGTCGTGTTGATCCCGAGGTAGCGCCGGCCCGGCGCCTTCTCGGAGACCTCGACTTCCTTGGAGAAGAAGGTGTTGCCCGCATCCAACACCTGCGGCGGGAAGATCGTCACGTACCGCCCGTACAGGGCCTTCACCTGATCCGCCGCATTACGAGCGGTCGCCGTCGAGGCGACCAACAGCGGGCGCACTGGGTGTCCGTCCTTGGTTCGCCAGCCGGTCATGACATCGACGGCCACCTCGAACAGGCCGACCGTTGTGCCGAGAGCACCAGTGATCAGGTGCAGCTCGTCCTGGATGATCAGGTCCGGGGGCCGCAGCCGGGTCGCGGGGTGCACGGCAGCGGCCGGCAGGCCGTCCTTCCGCGGGTGCTTGCTGCCGTCCTTGATGTCGCAGTGCGGGTAATCGCGATGCACCAGGCCGTGCCGCTCGCAGCGCCGCGAGACATACCCGAACAGCGACGCCGCCTCCCCTTCCCGCGCGAGCCGGGCGAACTTGTCCACCGTCGCGATCACGAAGGCGGGAGCAAGCCGGTAGATCTCTTCGTCGACGGTCAGAACCGGCAGCCCTTCGGCGACATCGCCCCCATCGGCGAAGGGACATTCAGCCAGCTCGTCACCGCAGTAGACATAGACTCGGCGCAGTGTCTTGTCCGCCCGCACGTCCCGCGCCTCGATACGGGCGCCGCACCACGGGCAGCGCTGGATCTGCAGCACCGTCAGTCGGTAGCCGCGCCCCTGGTTCGCCTTCTGAAGCTGCGCCTCGGCCTCGTCGTACCGCTTCGGACTCACATCGGTACCGACCCACAGCCCGATCCGGAACGGCTCATCCCCCCACGTCGCCGGATCTTCCATGCGTGCCCGCTCCGCCGCACACACCAAGGTCGTGGCTCGCTGGAACTGCTGGGCAGTCAGCAGACGCAGTGTGTACCGCATCAGCACGGCCACGCCGGACCGGCCATCCAGCGGTCCGTCGAACGCCTCCACCACACCCTGGCGACGCCTGATGGCGAATGTGTACGCGGCCAGACCCAGGTACGCCTCCGTCTTGCCACCACCGGTCGGGAAGAACAGCAGCTGCGCCTTGGCCAGATCACCCGATCGCTTCTCAGCCACCGGATCCGACAGCAACGGCAGCTGCATCAGCACGAAGGCAAGCTGGAACGTACGCCACGAGTGCGCCCCGGCCCCCTTCTCCTCCAGGATCGCGTCGCGGGCGTGATCGAGACTTTCGCGGTTGTCCTCACTCTGGTTGGCGCGCCGCTGCGCGACCTGGGACTGGACACGCTGGTCCGCCATCACCCGGTTCATGAACCGGAAGCAACGCAACGCCTCCTCGTCAGCCAGCAGGAACTCCAGGCCCTCCGCGAGCTGGCGCTGCACCCGCCGCGCATCGGCGACCGCGTCAAGCCCCTCCGAGCGAAGATGCTCAGGCAGCTCACGGGCCCGCTCCTCCTCCGCATCCAGCCAGGCAGCGTAGCTCTCGACGATGGGCTCAAGGCCGGCGCGCAGCTCGGCGGCGTCGGCCGTCTCCAGCTTGCGCATGTCGAGCAGAGCTGTGCCGATCTCCTCGGCCGCGGTCTGCGGCGTCTCGCAGACCGGCAGCCAGGCCGTCCACACCTCGCTGGCCCGGCGCGCGCCTTCGGCCACCTGCCAGTCCACCGAACAGGTCCGCCCGACCGCGAACTCCAACCGGTTGCGGTACTGCAGCCGCAGGCGACGCAGCTCGTCGTCCGGCTCCTCACGCGTGTCAAGCAGCGCGTCGTTCACCGGCAGGAACACGGCCGCACCGTCGGCCGCCGAGACCGACAGCTTGGTCTGGTACAGCCACGCCTCAACCGGGATCTTCCGGGGGGTCTCCTTGTCATTGCACAACGCGATCTCGATCAGGCGGCAGCCGCGCTCGACGTCGTCATAGCGGTCCACCCGGAGCACGACCTTGTCCTCCAGCACGAGCGTCGCCGTGTGGGAAGGCACCAGCTCGGAGACCTTGATCGACACGCTGTACTCATGAGGCTTACGCTGGTAACGGCGAAGGCGCGAGACGGGCTCTCCGCCCTCGCCCTGCTTCTCCTTCACCGGCTCGTACGTGCCCCACGAGGCAGTCACGGTGAACTCGTCGAGGTCGTCAGGTACCTGGCACCGCAGCCCCATCGACGCCGGGATTACCAGCCCGCGCTTCTGCGGCTGATCCTCGACCTCGTCCTCATCCGCTCCCGCGCTGCTCTCGTCCACCGCAGTCACGGGCACGCCCCGGCTCTCGGCGGCGTCCACGGCGTCACCGACGTCGGTCGCAGCATCGTCGGAGTCCGCTTGCGTGGGGTCGTCCCGGCCGTCCATGAGCCGGACAGGGGCGACACGGCCGACCAGATACGCCGCGTCCGGAGCACCGTCGAGGATCTCCTCGGGACCATCCGCCGGCCCGAGGAGTTCACGCTCCAGGACGTCGACGAGATTCTCGCGCACCGTCCAGGAACGCTCGTCCGGGTCGAGAGCGAGGCGGTACGCCTGATCCTGCCGGGCAGCGAGCTGCTGCGGCTTGGGTGCGGTGGTCACTCGTCGCTCTCTTCCTCGTCACCTTCAATGTCGCTGTCCGGTAGTACAACATCCCTCTGGGCAGCGGCGCGACGGTGATTCTCCTCCAGCAACCGGTCCAGGATCTCCACACGGGCGGAGGGGCTCACTGTCCAACGCTCCATTTGGCGGTAGGTGTGGAATCCATGATCGAGAGGCACGTCGTCCCAGCCATAGGCTGACATCACAACGCGATCCAACTTGGCGTGGATTTCGCGGATGTGGGCGACATCGCCGTCAGCAGAGTTTGCGACATCCGGATCGTTGACCAGGTTGTAGAGCTTTGTCAGGCCAATATTCCGGCGGAGCATGATCTCACGACGCCCAGTATCAAGCGCGTGACCAATCTCAGCGAGCCGCTCGTTTACTTCCGGGCGTGGAAAAGTCTCAAAGACAGTAGACGGCGTGTACGTCGGGTCAATCCGCATCGTGGTGCCGTACTTAATCGTCCACATTTGGTGAGGTGCGGATGACAAAATCGCCTGGTCCGCGAACGATTCCAACCCAAATACGACTAGCTTCTCGTGAAAAACCTGCTTGGTCGACACACGAACAGGCATTATCGTCTTGCTGACTCGCGCGATGACCAGCACCTCGCTCAGATCGGCGATCGCATCCCGCATCGCTGGGCCAGCTCTCCAGAAAAGCCACCAGGGAGCCTCACGAGCAGCCTTACCTTTCTTCGCCCGTTCCGGCTTCACGCGCTCGAGAACCCGCTGGTACGGCAGCTCGTACTTACTAGCCTCTTCCTGCGTTTGGTCATTGAAGTCGATGATCCACCGCGACGGTGAGCCATCTGGGCGCGTGTTGAGATCCTCCCCGTTGATATATGGGTAGAGCACGTCTCTGTTACGCGGATTGGCTTCTATCCATGCCGTGGCCTCGCCCGGCTCCAGCACGAAGCCCATGCCCAATACCGTGCAACCTTGGAATGCGATCCTGGCATTCTCAGCAAGACGGACCGGATCCCCTTCTACCCGCCCGCCCGGCTCCAGCAGCGTGGAGATCCTCTTCGCCTTGATCTCCCCGTCGATGCCGTCCGCGATCCGGGGAACCACGGCAGCAACAGCGCCACGGCTTCCCCACACCGCGGCGTACTCCAGGTTGGCGCTTGCCGCCGGCCAAGGCCTACTCTGGATCGCCCTGGTGATCGTGAAGCCCTTCGCGACAACCTGGTCGAGGCCGACGGCTCGGGTGTCGCCTTGGGCAACCGTGTTAGTCGCGATCAGGCCGAGTCCACCCCGTTTCGACAACAACTCACAAGCGCGCAGGAAGAAATACGCTACGAGGTCCGCGCTGCCCTTGCGACCTCCGGCGAGCACATTGACGAACCAGTCGCGAACGTTCGTCCCCATCGAGCCGGTGAGCTTCTGCCCACCTAGGAACGGCGGATTGCCGATGATCGCGTCGAATCCGCCACGTTCCATGACATCTGGCACGGCAAGAATCCAGTGCAGTGGCTTCCACCGTGCGTAGTCCGTCACCACCGTCGGCCTGAGCCCTGCTTCCAAGATGCCGTCAAGCATCACCCGGTTCGGCTCTCCTCCCCCGGCTGAGTGAGCGAGGTCGACAGCGATGCGCAGGTTCTCGTATGCCTCACGCAGCTTCTTGCCCGGCTTGCCGCCCAGCTTCAGCCCGGCGGCAATCACGCTGTCAGCGATATCGGTGAGCTGGGCGACGTGCTCCTGGTAGGCACGCCACTGGCGGCGCTTGGTGGCGGCCGAGCGCTGCGGATCCTTGTTGTCGACCTCAGTAGCGAGATGACGGCGCAGGCTGGCAGCCTTTTTCAGGGTGCCATCTATGTCGAGGTCGAGAATGCTGATCTGAGAGCTTGCTGCCGCTGGGTCGATATGGAGCTCACTCAGTTGCCGTGCGTCGGTCAGGCCGAGGAGCGAGTTGCCGTGTAGGACCTTGTCGTCGACGAACGAAAACGGCAGTTTGGGGTCGAGGGAGACCAACCACAGCGACAACTTGCACATCTCCACGGCCATGCCGTTGATGTCCGCGCCGTAAAGGCAAGTGGCTACGACCGTCCTTATGGCGTGGACGTGGAGGTCGTGCGGAGTCTGGCCGTACACGACGCCTTCACGCTGCCATGCCTCAACCAGCCGGTTAGCGAGGTATCGGGCCGCGGCGACGAGGAAGGCGCCCGACCCGCATGCGATGTCGGCAATCTTCAGGTCGAGGATCTCGTCGGAGGAGACCGGTCGCCAGGCGTCCTGATCGGCCGTCTGGTGAGGACCGGGTGAGTAGACGAGCGGTTCGAGGGCATAGCGGACGACTTCTTCGGCAAGATCGCGCGGCGTGTAGTGGGCGCCTGCCGAGGCTCGTGAGGGGGTTTCCACCAGGAGGACGCCGCCGGGTTCGACGACGAGGGGGCGGTTGCGCAGGTCGCGGCGAATGATGCCGATGAAGGGGCGCAGTCTCTCGCGCAGGTCTGCGTCGTCGGTGAGGTCGCGCAGGGCGATCTCGGTGTCGTCGAGGGTGTCACCGACCTTGAGGGCCTTGGCGAGGGCGGCTTTGGTGGGCGGCTTGGCAGCCGGCTGGTGCTGCTTGACCCAGGCGAGGATCGCGTCAGCCAGCGCGGTCTCGGTGCGCTTGGACTCGGCGAGGTTTTCGAGCGTGGCCAGGGGGATCTCGGGTTCGGAGCCGGCGCTGCCGGTGAGGCCGACGGTGACCTCGTCCACGTTCTCGCAGGAATAGCCGAGCAGGCCCTCGTAGATGTAGCCGATCTGTTCGACGTCGATGTCGCGGAAGGAGATTCGGCGTGCGCCGCCGGTCAGCTGGGCGATCTGGACGGCGCGCAGGACTTCGAGCATGACGCGGTCGCTGACCGCAGTGGCCAGGATGCCCTGGGAGTCGCAGGCAGTGAGGAAGGGGAAACGGGCGGGGTCGAAGAGGGATCCGCCGTACTCGGGCAGGCGCAGGTCCTCGAAGGTGGCGCCCTGGTAGAGGGCCTGGGAGGTGGCCAGGAGGCGGTGCCAGGTGAGAGAGGTGGCGTCGAGTGCCTGGTCGCCTTCTTCGTTCTGCCGGGCGTCGAGCTGGTCGAGTTCGTCGCTGACGCCGTAGCCCATCGCGAACAGCTGGTTTTCGGGGAGCAGGCCGCGTTCCTCGGCGAAGAGGAGGAAGACTACGCGCATCATGACGGTGACCGCGGCCTCGTAGACCTCGCCGCGCCGGGCCGGGAGGGGGTCGGGCTCACCGCGCCGTACTGCGTCCAGGCCACCCTCTGACAGGGCTTGGACGATGAGTTCGACGGCGCGGCGCACCTGGGTGCCCAGCGCTTCGGTGATCTTCTCGGCGGCGGTGACGGACTCGCCGAACAGTTCGGTGAGCCGATCCGCGGCCTTGCCGCCGATCAGCCGGCGGCGCTGGAGGAGTTCGATGAAGGCGTTGCGGGTGGCGGGTTCTTCGATCCAGGTCTGGGCGTCCAAGATGCCCGAGGCGATCATCGTCTGCGGGCGGGCGCTGACGATCGCCCACCAGCGGCCGTCGGTGACGACGCCGATGGGGACGCCGGAGGCGCGCAGCAATTCCTCCATGCGGTCGATGGGGCTGGCGGACCAGCCGTCGGTGAGCGGGTCGCGCAGGGAGTCGGCCGGCTCGGCGACGAGGACGAGCGCGCCCGTCTTCTCGCCGTGGACGAGAGCGCCGTCGGCGCGGACGGTGACGGTGTAGTCGGGTGAGTGCACCTCGGCGACGACAGGGGTGGGGACGGTGTAGTCGGTGCCCCAGCGCAGGCCCTGTCGCAGGACGAGGTCTACCCAGCTGTCACGGGCCTCGCGATAGAGGTCGAGGGCGGCCTCGTCGTCCCGGTGGGTGTCCCAGTGCTCCCACGCCTTCTCGAAGGAGGGTTTGGCGTCCTTGATCGTGGCGAGCGCGCGGGCGTCGGGCTGCGGGATGCCTTGGGGCCAGACCCGTTCGAGGGCGGGGACGGCGAGGAACGGGCCGTCGGCGTCTACCAGTTCGAGCCAGGCGCGGTGCAGGTCGACAGCCGTCGGGGCGTACGTGCGGCTCATGCCTCAACCTTTCCGTTCTTCGCGTCTTCCGGGGTCAGGGCGAACACGACGGCGGCGGCCGACACGTAGGGCCGGATGTCGCTGTAGCGTTCCCGGATCGAGGCGATCTCGCGCTGCTCCTCGTCGTCCAGGCTCTCCAGACGGTCGTTCATGTGCTGCAGGTCCCGGCGGCGCTGCTTTTGCTGCTCGTCCGTGAACAGGAAGTTCTCCTCCTGGTCCCGGATTGCCTGCTCCAGCCGGTCGCGGGACTCACCCAGGTTGACCCGGAACGCGCCGAAGATCTCGCGGGCACGGGTGATGTCGGTCTCCTGGCGCCGTTGGAGTGCTTCGGTGACCTTCTCCTGGCGGCTTTCGCTCTTGCGTTCCATTGCCTTCAGCAGCCGGGTGCGCAGCCTGCCGCCGTCGTCGTTCCACAGGGCAGCGAGGTGGGTGCGTACTTGCTCGTCGGCGAGGATCAGGTTCTCGGAGTCCAAGGTCTCGTCCAGGACCTGCTCGACCTTGGACTCGGCGAGAGCCTGGCCACGCAGCCGGACGCCGGTGAGGAAGACCTCTTCGTGCAGCCGCAGACCGCCGCGGCCGACCAGGACGAGCCGGGAGACGGCGGCGACGCAGGACTCCTGAAGGCCGGGAGTGACGACGGCGGTGACCCGGTTGACGGGTGCGTCCACGCTGAACAGGGCGCTGCGCAGGGTGCGGGTGGCGCGCTGCATGAGGGCGTGGCCGAGGTGGATGTGTACGAGGTCGGTGCGTCCTCGCGCTGCCTTGTCGTCGAAGGTGATCGGCCGCAGGACGCCCGGCTCCAGGCGTGTGTCCAGGCCACGCAGGGCCATCTGCCAGGAGCGGCCCAGGTTCGGAACTTCGAAGACCTGGGCGTCGGTCCGATCGTCACCGAGCATGGCCAGCGGTGGCTGGGCGTCCAGGGCGAGGGCGGTGTCCACGGCCCGGCGGGCGTTGGCGGGTGTGAGGTGCATCGCCGCCTTGTGCGCGTCATAGGTCTGGGTCAGCTCGGTGAGCTGGCGGTTCAGTTCGATGCTGCCGGCCAGTGCCCCGTTCATGATCTCGTCGCCATCGTCCGGCGCGGTCGGTCGCGGTTTGCGTGCTGGACCGGCTGGGCTGAAATGCTCTTGTACATCGGCGTCGATGATCGGGTTGATCTTGCCCAGGTCCTGGGTGGCCGTGCCGACCTTCTTGGCGATGATCCCCATGAACGCCAGGTCCGCCCCGTAGGTCGAGGAGGTGGCTTCGGGCATGAAGTGGTAGATCTCGGGGTTCTTCGTCTGCCCGTACCGGTCGATCCGGCCGATACGCTGCTCCAGGCGGGAGGGGTTGAACGGGATATCGAAGTTCACCAAACGGTGACAGTGCACCTGCAAGTCGATACCCTCCCCCGCGGAGTCCGTGGCGAGCAGTACCCGCACCGGGTGCTTGTCGGGGCTCTCGGTGAACCGGGCGCGGATCCTCTCGCGCTGCTCCACCGGGGTCGAGCCCTGGATCGTCTCCAGCACGTCCCCATAGCCCCGCTGCCGCAGAACGCCGGCGATCCAGTCGAGCGTGGCCGCGTACTCGGTGAACACCACGACCCGCTCATTCGTCCAGTGCAGGCCATCCGACGTCCGGCAGTGGGTGTTGAGGAAGGAGACCAACGCCTCCAGCCGGGAGTCCGGCTTGTGCTCGTAGCCCAGGCCCCACCCGACCAGTGCGGCGATCTCGTTGTCGGTGGCCGCGACCAGCGGGTCCGAGCCCTTGGAATGCCGCAGCGCAGTGAACTCGGGGTGCTCGGCCTCGCCCTCCTCTTCATCGGACTGTCCGCTGCCCATGACCTCGGTGTAGTACTCGGCCTCGTCCTCCATCTCCAGCTGACGATCGCCGGCCGCCGCACCGTCGTACAGCTCCAGGGTCCGGGCAAACGACCACGGGCTGGACAAAAAACGCTTCTTCAGGAGCATCGAGACGATGTCGCCGCCCTTGCCCTTGCCATTCGCGCGGGCGCTCTCCGCGAGCAGCCCCACCAGCCGCTCGAACTGCTCCTGTTCGTCCGCGGAGGGCTTGAAGGGAATCGTCAACAGCTTGCGCGGCTTGAAGCCCTTGTCCGGCAGCTCGCTCTTCAGCCGCCGCACCCGCACCTCGTCCAGCGCCTTCCTGTCGATGCTGGCGCCACGGGTGAACCGGCGGCTGTCGATCATCTCCAGAAGGGCAGTGAACGACTCCGAGTAGCCGTTGTGCGGCGTCGCGCTCAAGAACAGCCGGTGCTCGCACGCCTCCGCCAACCTCTTCGTGGCCGTCGTACGGTTGCTGTCCACCGCGTACCCACGCTGTCCTGGAGCCGTCGTCGGGCTGGCCGGAGCCACATGGTGCGCCTCGTCGACCACCAGTACGTCGAAGGCGAAACGCCGAGCGGTGGAGGCGTGACGCACATCGGCCAGGACATCACGCAGCAGACGCTGCGCCCGCAGCGACGGCAGCCAGGCCATACTTACGATCACCCGCGGGAACAGCCGGAACGGGTTCGCGCTCAGCCCGTGACTGCGCCGCACCTTCGCCATCAGCTCGCTGTTGACGATGACGAAGTCGAGGCCGAATTTCTCCCGCATCTCGTCCTGCCACTTCAGCGACAGGCTCGGCGGGCAGACGATCACGGCGGTCCGCGCCCGGTGACGCAGCAGCAGCTCCTGTATGACCAGGCCGGCCTCGATGGTCTTGCCCAGACCGACGTCGTCGGCGAGCAGCAGGTTCGTGCGGGAGGACTGCAGCGCCCGGCGCAACGGCTCCAGCTGATACGCCTCGACGTTCGCACCACTCCGGAAAGGGGCCTGGTACGAGTTCGCGTCCGCCGACGTCACCGCACCCCACCGCACCGCGTCCACGAACGCGGCCAGCGTGTTCGGATCGTCGAACGCCTCCGGCCGCACGGTCTCCGGCAGCCCCTGGTCCGGGGCAACGGTGTGCCCGACCTCCAGCTCCCAGACCACCGTCAGCTCCTGGCCGAGCCGGTCCTCGTCCAGCGACTGCAGGCTCACCACGTGTGCCAGGCCCGGCTTCCCCTCGTCGGCAGGGCTTCGCGGCAGACCCTGCCGACGGACATCCGACACAGCCCAGGTGGAGCCCCGGACCTTCACCACCTGCCCAGGATCCGGAACCGGCGGCAGCGCTACCGTCCGCCTGGCGCCGCTCCCCACCCCCTGCGGATACTCCGTAGCGGTCGCCACTTGACGAGACTCCTTCATCGACGCGTCACACCCAGCCCCAGGGCCATCCCACCGGTACACTGCGCAACCACGAGGTCACAGGGATGGCCGACGCACCAGTATCCCCGATAGCGGGCACAACCCGCTCGAAGTCTCCACGATCAAGCCAATCCGCTTCCCGAAGCGGTCGACCAGGCCGAAGGCGGCCCGCTTGGTCCTCTCGGGGACACTGCCCTATGGGGGTCGCTGCTGACCCGCGTGACGGAGGCAGCACCGCCGCCACTCACTGGACACGGTGGGCAAGGAACCGCAGAAGGCGTTCCCTGCCTCTGAGGCGTGGTCTCACCGATATCTGAAGAGCCGATGAACGATCTAGCGGATTGACGAAAGGGCATTCGAGGCCGATGCCTTCACGTGATCCGCGTGCGGCTGGTGTGGGCAACGCGCCCCACATCAGCTACACGCACCAGACAAACCCGCAGCCGATGTCACCGACGGAACCGACCCCTAATCTGCGCGATTTATACCCCAGGGCCGCCGGTTAGCCAAACCGGCGGCCAGTCGCACCATGGAAGTCCACCGCCATCCATATCGACCACGCCGAAAGGACTCCGTCACGACGCGTCCACAACCTCATACAGACACACCCGTCTCGGCAATACCTGTGGCGAGGAATCACGCAGCCGCGTATCCGAGATGGAAGAACGGAACAGCACGCTCGAGGTCCGTCTCCGTACGGAGACGAACTTCCAGCGGGCCCGTGCCATGGTGCCCGATATTCGTCACGTCCCGAGTGAATCCGGGAACGAGGTCGACCTCCTGCGGATCCGTATTCAGATAGACCAGCACATGCTGCTTGTGAGTACGGCTCACACATGCGAAGTTCCGCAGCCGCCGATATGCCCGGTACTGCTTGCGCTCCACCTGCGTCACGTCGTCGCCGAGCGACACCAGGACGTCGTCCAGAGCCTCTCGCAGCTCGGCCAGCGGTCCGCCGGCGGCACAGGGCTGCGCGCTCGACGTGGCGGCGCGATCCCGCTTGCGCATGGCACGCCGCTCCTTGGCCGGCGACGTTACGGAGACGACTGTCTCCAGGGCGAGCAGCTCGTGGCCGAAGTAGCGGTAGCGGACGAGGTCGATGTTGCGCTGGATCTCACGGACGGCGTGGACGTCGTACCGGGTGAAGCTCTCCGCGACGCAGATCAGCCTGGGCGCGCTCCACAGCACTTGAGCCGCCGCCGCTGCCCCGAGGCGTTCGCGGGCCAGGAGCTGGAACTCGGCCCGGTGATCGGTCAGCCAGGAAAGGTAGAAAAGACCCTGCGGGAGCACACCCGCGCTCTGGCCACGCTTGTACTCCACGATGACGGGCGCGCCGTTCTCGTCCAGGCCCAGCGAGTCGATCCGACCGCCGTGCCGGGGACCGGTGCTGTACTCGCTCGCGAGGAAGCGCACGCCCAGCAGCGCCTCCATGTTCCTCTCGACCAGCTCCTGCAGATGCCGCTCACGCACCGCCGTGGCCGGCACCACCTCCGCCGCGCCGCCACCCGCGACGTTGAACAACCTCAGACTCGACACCCGTCCCCCTCGCCCTCGCGGATCCCAACGATCCGCGGGGACAGGATTGTTTCCGGAGGCGTGAGCGCACGTCAAAGGACTTCGCGGGTCGTGCAGCGCTGCCTGTGCAGGCCCCTCGTCCTACCCAAACGCAGCCGCCCGTCGACCGGACTCAAAGCCCAGTCGACGGGCGGTTTTGTGCTCGCCAGCCACCCTCCCGACGAGCGTCAAACGAGCGTCAGGAGAGCGTCACGAGCGTCATTTCAGCGTCAGAAATTCGCCCCTACCGCCCATAGTGCACATAATGCACATCGGGTAAAACCGCAGGTCAGGCGAGGTTTCCCGTGGGCTTAAGGATGGCGACGCACTCCACATGATGCGTCATCGGAAAGAAGTCGAACGCCCGCAGTTTCACCGGCTTGTAGCCCTCTTCCGCGAAGTACGCCAGGTCGCGGGCCAGCGCCGCCGGGTCGCAGGCCACGTACGCGATGCGGCGGGCGCCCAGCGACGCCAGGTGGCGGACCGTCTGCTTGCCGGCGCCCGCGCGCGGGGGGTCCAGGACGATGATGTCCGCCTCGTCGATCCGCGTGCGCGGCAGGACCTGCTCGACCTTGCCCTGTTCGATGCGGACCCGCTCCAGGTCCTTCAGGTTGTGGCGGGCGTCCTCCACCGCGCGCTTGCCCGACTCGATGCCGAGGACCGCGCCCTTGTCGCCGATGCGCTCGGCCAGCGCGCCCGCGAAGAGGCCGACGCCGCAGTACAGGTCGAGGGCCATGTCGCCCTTGCGCGGCATCAGGCCCTGCATGACGGCCTTCACCAGGGTGTCGGCGGCCTGCGGGTGGACCTGCCAGAAGCCGCCCTCGCCGACGCGGTAGGTGCGGCCGTCCGCGCGCTCGCGCACGAAGGCGCGGCCGTGCACCGGGTGGACCTGCTTGTCCTTCTCCCCTACGCGCAGGACCGAGACCGGCTTGTCCAGCTCCACGATCGGCAGGCGGCCGCCCGGCCGCGGCGTGAGGACGACCTGGCGGTCGCCCGAGCCGGAGGCCGCGATCGCCTCGACGGCGGCCATCTGCGGCCACTCGCGCTTCTCGATGCCCAGCTCCGTGACGCCGGGGGCGGCGATCAGGCAGCGGTCGATGACCTGGACCTCGTGCGAGCGGTGCTTGCGCAGGCCCGCGTGGCCCTCGGCGTCCACCGCGTACTGGACGCGGGTGCGCCAGGCGGGGACCTCGCCGGGCGGGAGCTTGTCGCCCTCGGCCGGCATCACCGTGCCGTCCCAGCCGGCCTCCTCGGGCGTCAGGCCCGCCAGGCGCATCAGCTGCTCGGCGATGACCTCGCCCTTGAAGCGGCGCTGAGCGCCCGGCTTGGCGTGCTGCCAGTCGCAGCCACCGCACTTGCCGGGGCCGGAGAAGGGGCAGGGGGCCTCGACGCGGTCCTTGGACGGTTCGAGGATCTCCACGGCGTCGGCGCGCAGGAAGCGGGAGGTCTCCTCGCCGTCGGTGATGCGGGCGACGACCCGCTCACCGGGGAGCGCGTGGCGGACGAAGAGGACGCGGCCCGCCTCGGTGCGGGCGACGCAGTGGCCGCCGTGGGCGACCGGGCCGACCTCGACCTCGTACTCCTGGCCGACCAGCGATTCCTGCGGTTCGGTCTGCATGGCGGGTCGGCTCCAGAGGTTCAAGGGTGCGGCGGGACAACAGCCGTCCAGTCTACGTCCCGCCGCGGGTCCCCCGTGACCTCTGTTGATCTCTACTTCTTCGTGGCGGTCTTTTCCTTGCGGGGCTGGACGACCGGGCCGCGGCGCACC
The DNA here is from genome assembly GCF_040646215.1 of Streptomyces sp. NPDC046215. NCBI lineage: Bacteria > Bacillati > Actinomycetota > Actinomycetes > Kitasatosporales > Streptomycetaceae > Streptomyces > Streptomyces sp. NPDC046215. Next base: position 105,625 of record NZ_JBEYZW010000012.1, read on the forward strand.
GACCCCGGGGCGTCCCACTCGGCGCGCTTGCGGGCCCGCTTCTTGGCGGCCTCGGAGGAGTCGAGCTGCCAGGGCACCGAGGTGACCATCACCCCGGGGGTGAAGAGCAGCCGGCCCTTGAGCCGCAGCGCGCTCTGGTTGTGCAGCAGGTGCTCGTACCAGTGGCCGACCACGTACTCGGGGATGTAGACGCTGACGACGTCGCGCGGGCTCTCCCGGCGCAGGCGCTTGACGTACTCGATGATCGGCCGGGTGATCTCGCGGTAGGGCGAGTCGAGGACCTTCAGCGGGACGTCGATGCCGCGCCGCGCCCACTCCTCGTGCAGTGCCTTGGTCTCGCCGTGGTCGACGCTGATCGTCAGCGCCTCCAGGGTGTCCGAGCGCATCAGCTTGGCGTAGGCGAGGGCGCGCAGGGTCGGCTTGTGGATCTTGGAGACGAGGACGATGGAGTGCACGCGGGAGGGGCGTACGGCCTCGTCACCGGGCTCGTCGGCGACGGCGATCTCCTCGGCGACCCGGTCGTAGTGCTTCCGGATCGCGGTCATCGTGGCGTAGAAGATCACCATGCCGAGCAGGGCGACCCAGGCGCCGTGGGTGAACTTCGTCAGCAGGACGACGACGAGGACCAGGCCGGTGAAGAAGGCGCCGAAGGTGTTGATCGCGCGGGAGCGGACCATGTGGCGGCGCTTGGCGGGGTCGCTCTCGCCGAGCAGGTGGCGGTTCCAGTGCCGGACCATGCCGATCTGGCTGAGCGTGAAGGACACGAACACGCCGACGATGTAGAGCTGGATCAGGCGCGTGGAGTCGGCGCCGTAGATGAAGACCAGTATCGCGGCGGCCCCGGCGAGCAGCACGATGCCGTTGGAGAACGCGAGGCGGTCGCCGCGGGTGTGCAGCTGGCGCGGCAGGTAGCGGTCCTGGGCGAGGATCGAGCCGAGCAGCGGGAAGCCGTTGTAGGCGGTGTTGGCGGCCAGGAAGAGGACGAGGGCGGTGGCGGCGGCGAGCACGATGAAGAGGAACGAGCCGTTGCCGAAGACCGCCTCGGCGACCTGGGAGATCACCGGGTTCTGGGTGTAGTCGTCGCCGACCGGGGTGCCGTCCTTGAGCAGGTCGGTGGCCGGGTGCTCGGCCATGCGCACCTTGGTGGCCATGGCGAGGCCGATGATGCCGCAGAACATAGTGACGGCGAGGCCGCCCATGAGGGCCAGCGTGGTGGCGGCGTTCTTGCTCTTGGGCTTGCGGAAGGCCGGGACGCCGTTGCTGATCGCCTCGACGCCGGTGAGCGCGGCACAGCCGGAGGAGAAGGCGCGCAGCAGCAGGAAGACGAGCGCGAAGCCCGCGAGGCCCTGGTGCTCGGCGTGGATGGTGTAGTCGGCGGTGGGGGCCTTCATGGTCTCGCCCATGAGCAGGCCGCGGATGGCGCCCCAGAAGATCATCACGAAGACGCCGCCGACGAAGACGTACGTCGGGATCGCGAAGAGCTTGCCGGACTCCTTCACGCCGCGCAGGTTCATCAGCGTCAGCAGCACGATGACGCCGACGGCGCAGGCCGTCTTGTGCTCGACGACGAAGGGGATGGCGGAGCCGAGGTTCTCCACGCCGGAGGAGATGGAGACCGCGACGGTCAGGACGTAGTCGACGAGCAGGGCGCTGGCGACGGTGAGGCCCGCCTTGGGGCCGAGGTTGGTGTTGGCCACCTCGTAGTCGCCGCCGCCGCTGGGGTAGGCGTGCACGTTCTGGCGGTACGAGGCGACCACCGTGAACATCAGCACCACGACCGCGACGGCGATCCACGGGCTGAAGTGGTAGGCCGACACGCCTGCCACGGAGAGGACGAGCAGGACCTCGCCCGGCGCGTACGCCACCGAGGACAGCGGGTCGGACGCGAAGACGGGGAGGGCGACGCGCTTGGGGAGGAGGGTCTCCCCCAGCTTATTGCTGTGCAGCGCCCGGCCGATAAGGATCCGTTTGGGCAGGTCGGTCAGTTTGGACACGCAGAGGATCGTAAACGTTCGGTAACGCGCGCGCCCACCCGCCACCCGCCGGAAGGCGAATACGGCCCGCGCCGCACCCGGTCCCGGCGGCGCGCGGCGGGCCCGCGCGCCGCCGCCCGTCAGCCGTGGAGCAGGACGGGAAGGGCTCGGTGGCCGTTGGAGATGAAGGACTCCACGGGCCGCAGCTCCCCGGGGACGGTGGCGAGTCTCATACGGGGGAAGCGGGCGAAGAGGGCCGGCAGGGCCACGGCGGCCTCCAGCTTGGCGAGCGGCGCGCCGAGGCAGTAGTGGACGCCGTGGCCGAAGGCGAGGTGCTCCTTGGTGGCCCGGGTGATGTCGAAGCGGTCGGCGTCGGCGCCGTGCAGCTGCGGGTCCCGGCCCGCGGCGGCGTAGGCGGCGAGGATGGCGTCGCCCTTGGCGATGGTGACGCCGTCGAGGGCGATGTCCTCGGTGGCGTAGCGCAGCGGCAGGTTGGCGACGGGCGCCTGGACGCGCAGGGTCTCCTCGATCACCGCGTCCCAGTCGGCCGCGCCGGTGCGGACGAGCTCCAGCTGCTCGGGGTGGGTGAGCAGGGCGTGGATGGCGTTGTCGAGGAGGTTGACGGTGGTCTCGTGACCGGCGCTGATGACGAGGAGCAGGGTGTCGATGAGCTCCTGCTCGCTGAGCCGGGAGCCGTCCTCCTCGCGGGCGGAGATCAGGACGCTGGTCATGTCGTCGCCGGGGGTCTCGCGCTTGGCGGCGATGAGCGAGCCGAGGAGCTCGTAGATGCGGGCGTAGGTGGCGGTGACCTCCTCCGGGTCGGCGGAGGTGTGGAAGATGCTGTCGACGCAGACCCGCAGGCCCTCGCGGGTGGCCTCGTCGGTGACGCCGAACAGTTCGCAGATCACCTGGATCGGGATGGGGTAGGCGTAGCCCTCCCGCAGGTCGACCGGCGCCCCGGGCGCGGTGGCGGCGAGGCCGTCGAGGAGGTCCGCGGTGAGCTGCTCGATGCGGGGGCGCAGGGCGGCGGTGCGGCGGGCGGTGAACGCCTTGGCGACGAGGGCGCGCAGCCGCTTGTGGTCACCTCCGTAGGCGGTGAACATGTTCTGCACCGCGACCCAGGTGAACAGGGGCCACTCCGGGGAGACCTCGCCGTTGGCCCAGGCGGGCCAGTGCCGGCGGGCGTCCTTGGAGACGCGGGGGTCGGTGAGGAGCTCCTTCAGGAGCGGCTGGGTGGTTATTGCCCACGCCACCACGCCGCCAGGGAGCTCCACGGGCGTCGCCGCTCCCCGGGCGCGGATGAGGGCTGCCTCGGCGTGGATGTCGCTGCCGGTGGGGTCGATCGCGACGGGGCGGAGCTGGCTGTCCATCGGCGCTCTCCAAGGGTGTCGGCCGGCTGGTGGCGGTGGTCGTTCGGTGCGGCGGGCTGCGCGGTGGGGTCCACGGTGGCGGGCCGGGGGCGGGGCGCGGGGCCGCCGGCCGAGGCCGCGAGGTTGTGGACGGGCGGGGCGGGCCGGGCGGGGTGGACCGGCGGGAAGCGCACGGGCAGGGCTGTCAGGGCGCGGTGGAAGGGCCCGGGCCGCCACACCAGGCGGTCGGCGGGGACGGCCAGCTCCAGATCGGGGAGGCGGTCGAGGAGCTTTTCGACGGCGACGGCCGCGATGAGCCGGGCGGCGTCCTTGGCGGGGCAGGTGTGCGGGCCGGCGGACCAGGCGAGGTGGGCGCGGTTGCCGGTGCGCTCGTCGGACAGCAGGGCGGGGTCGGTGTTGGCGGCGGCGAAGCTGACGACGACGGGTTCGCCCGCCGGCAGCGGCACTCCGCCGAAGTCCACGTCGTGCAGGGGGTAGTGGACACCGTAGTTGGCCATCGGCGGGTCGAGCCAGAGGACCTCGTCGAGGGCGTCCTCGACGGGCATGCTGCCGCCGGCCAGGTCGCCCGCGAAGCGGTCGTCGGAGAGCAGCAGCCGCAGGGCGTTGGCGATGAGGTTCTGCTGGGGCTCGGTGCCGGCGCCGATGAGGACGACGAGCTGGTGGATCATCTCCTCGTCGGTGAGCCGGGCGTGGTGCGCCATCAGCCAGGACGTCATGTCGGCCCCGGGCGTGAGGTGCTTGAGGCCGATCAGTTCGACGAGGCTCTGGGTGATCAGGGCGTCGGCGCGTTCGGCGTCCACGCCGTCGAAGATGCCGGAGAACCCCTCGACGAGGCGGTCGCCGAGCTCGGGGGTGCAGCCGAAGAGCTGCTGGAAGACCAGGAGCGGCAGGACCTTGGCGTAAGCGCCCAGCAGGTCGGCCTCGCCGAGGCCGGCGAACCGGTCGATGAGGGTGTCGGCGCTGCGCTCGACGTAGCCGCGCAGGGCGTTGGGGTCGATCCGGGCGAGGCTGTCGGTGACGGCCTCGCGGAGCCGGCGGTGGGCCTCGCCGTCGGCGAAGAGGCAGTTGGGCCGGTAGGCCATCATCGGCACGACGGGGTTGTCGGGCGCGACCCGGCCGTCGGCGAGGGAGCGCCAGCGGCGGGCGTCCTTGCCGAAGATCTCGGGGGTGCGGAGCACTTCGAGGGCGGCCCGGTAGTCGGTGACGAGGGTGGCGCGGGCGCCGGGGGCCAGCTCCACCGGGGCGGCCGGGCCCAGGGTGCGCAGCCGGGCGTAGACGGCGTGCGGGTCGGCGGCGAAGTCGGGCCCGTACATGGGGGTGGGCGGGCCCTGGTGAGCGGGGCAGCCCGGTGGCGGCGACGGCGGCGCGTGGCCGGCGTCGGGGCGGTGGGTCACACGGGCTCCTGGGCGGGGTGGAGGGGGTGGTGCGGCGCGGTGGCCTGCCGGGTCTGGAGGTACTCCACGAGGGAGATCAGCGCGCGGGTGGAGGAGACCCGGTCCCGGGCGTCGCAGGTGATCAGCGGGGTCTCGGGGAGCAGGTCGAGGGCCTCGCGGATCTCCTCGTCGGGGTGCGTGGGGGCGCCGTCGAAGTGGTTGACGGCGACCGCGTAGGGCAGCCCGTGGTCCTCCAGCAGGCCCATGACCTCGAAGGACTGCTCCAGGCGCCGGGTGTCGGCGAGGACGAGCGCGCCGAGGGCGCCGCGGGTCATGTCCTGCCAGAGCCGGGTGAAGCGCTGCTGGCCGGGGGCGCCGAAGAGGTACAGGACGAGGCTCTCGCTGAGGGTGAGCCGGCCGAAGTCCATGGCGACCGTGGTGGTGGTCTTGCCCTCGATGCCGGCCAGGTCGTCGACGAGCGCCCCCGCCTGCGTCATGGTCTCCTCGGTCCGCAGCGGCCGGATTTCCGACAGGGAGCCGACGAAGGTGGTCTTGCCGACGGCGAAGTGGCCCACGACGAGGAGTTTCGCGGCGGTCCGTACGGACCGCCGCAGGTAGAACGCGTCGTGGGCGGGGTCAGAGGCGGGCGCGGAGTCCATCGAGCACCTCCTGGAGGATCTGGGCCTCGGGGAGTTCCGCCGAGGGGATGGGGGCCCGGGTGATGAGGTGACCGCTGTCCACGAGATCGCCGAGCAGCACCTTGGTGACGCTGACGGGCAGCACCAGGTGGCCGGCGATCTCGGCGACCGACAGCGGACCGCCGAGGCAGAGTTCCATGAGCCGGCGCTTCTCGGGGCTGAGCCCGGCGAGCGGCCGGTCGTGCTGCGCGATGACCAAGGTGACCAGGTCGAAGGTGTTACGGGTCGGGTACGCGCGGCCTTCGGTGACGACGTACGGGCGTACTAATCCTTGGCCGCGCCTCGGCGTCGGCGGGGTCATGCCGGATTGCCCGCGCCCTGCCAGGTGCCCTGCTGCCGGGGCGGGCTGGTGAGCTCCTTGCCGAGCCGGTCGACGAGCTTCTGCATCCGGTAGGTGACGGCTTCCATGTCGACGTGCTCGGAGGCGGACACGGCGAGGTAGGCGCCGGGGCCGGCGGCTATGAGGAAGACGTAGCCGTGGGCGAACTCCACGAGCGTCTGCCGCCAGGGGCTCTCCTGTCCCTGGCGGGTGCAGAACTCCGCGGTGGAGCGGCTGATCGACTGGAGCCCGGAGAGGGCGGCGGCCTGCCGCTCGGCCTCGTCGCGGTCGATGCCGCCGGAGCGGGCGCGCAGCATGCCGTCGGAGGAGAGGAGGATCGCGTGCCGGGCCTCCGGCATCTTCACGACATCGTCGAGCATCCAGCCGAGCTCGTTGTTGAGGTGGTCGTTCACGCGGGGGGTGTCCCTTCGTCTTCGGGGGTGATGGCGGCTTGGGGTGCGGGGTCGCCCGACCGTCCGGAGCGGGTGCCGCGGGCGAAGGCGCCCATGCGGCGGGCGGTCTCCTCGGCGCTGCGCTCGGGCGGCGGGCCGGCCGGAGGCGGCCCGGACGGGCCGGGCCGGCCGGTGGGCGCCCCGGCCGGCATCGCGCCGGGGGTGTCCGCGGGCGGCGGGGCGTAGGCCCGCTGGTGCTCGGCGGCGGGCTGGGCGGCCCGGCGGCGGCGTTTGGGCAGGCCGCCGGCGGTGGAGCCGGTGACCTCGGCGGCGGGCGGGAGCCCCTCGGGGGCGGCGGGCTGCTGCGGGACGCGCGCCGGGGGCGGCGCGGGGGCCGGGGCCGGGGGCCGCGCGGGGGTGCGCGGGGTCCGGTCGGGCCGCGGGGCGCGGTCCGGGGGCGTCAGCGGGGTGGTGTCGGGCCCGTCGATGTCGAGGTGGGTCAGCAGCGCGCTGGGCAGGAACAGCACGGCCCGGACGCCGCCGTAGGGCGAGCGGGTGTCGACGGAGACGCTGAAGCCGTAGCGGGCGGCGAGCACGCCGATGACGGGGAAGCCGAACTGGGGCGGGTCGCCGAGGCGGGAGACGTCGACGGTCCGCTGGCCGGACAGCAGCTCGGCGGCGCGCCGGGTCTCCTGGCCGTCCATGCCGACGCCCGCGTCGTCGATGACGACGCAGGCGCCGTTGTGCACGGGCTGGAGGCCGACCTCGACGCTGGTGTTGGGCTGGGAGTGGCGGGCGGCGTTGTCGAGCAGCTCGGCGACGGCGAGCACCACGGGCTCCACGGCCCGGCTGACGACGGCGATGTCGGCCTGGCTGTGCACCTGGACGCGCCGGTAGTCGCGGATGCGGGAAGTGGCGCCGCGGACGACGTCGGTGAGCGGGGAGGCGGCGCGCTGCCGGCCGGGCCAGGAGCCGCAGAGGACGGCGATGGCCTGGGCGCGGCGGCCGAACTGGGAGTTGGCGTGGTCGATCTGCAGGAGGTCACGCAGGACATCGGGGTTGTCGTGCCGGTCCTGCATGTCGGAGATGGCCAGCTGCTGTTCGTGGGCCAGTCCCTGGAGGGCGCGCATGGACGCCTTGAGCGCCGCTTTCGCGGATTGGTCGGCGCGGGCCTGCGCCTTGTCGACGGCCTGGGTGAACAGGTCCATCACGGACTGCAGGCCCCGGGCGAAGACGGTGCCGGCGAGCCGCTCGTCCAGCAGCCCGGGCAGGGGCACGGGCTGGCTCATGGAGGCCGACACGGCGGGCAGTCGCACGGTGACGAGGTGTCGGATCTCGGTGTCACGCGCCTCCAGGCTGTCCTCCAGCGCGGCGACGCGCCGGCGCACGGCGGCGGTGATGCCTCGCTGGCGCACCAGCAGCACCGCCACGGCGACCAGCGCGACGGCCAGACACCAGCTCACCACGTCCGGTATGTGATGTGACATCAATTCCTCGTGGGCGCAGGGGGCATGTGGTCAGCGGGGCAGGTCGGGCGTTCTGACATCCGGCCAAAGCGGAATACGCCGATCATCCTAACCACGCCGCCCGACGGGTGGCCGATCTTCGTCCACGCTTTACCGAACAGACATCCGCTTGCCTGTACCGCCTGTGGAGAACGGTACGGAAGGCCGGCAGGGCCGTGGTGTGAGGGGTTGTCAAGCCGCTGGCTGACAGGGGCCGCGGCGCCGCCCATTTCGCCCGCTGACCTGACAAAGCCGGGCCGCGGGACGGCGGTGCGGCGGCCCCGTGGTCCTCCGCTCGGCTCACCGGTACCGCCACGGCCGGCTCCGCCGCGCGGGGCGCGGCACGAGGCCGCGCCGGGCCGAGGGGACGGGGGCCGACATGCTGAAGGTGGTACTGATCTCGGGCAGCCTGCGCCGCGGATCGGTGAATTCCGCGGCGCTGCGGGCGGTGCGGCGCATCATCGTGCGGATGCCCCGGCCCGCCGAGGCCGTGACGCTCCCCATCGGCCGCGTCCCCTTCTACGACGAGGACGCCGAGCGCGCCGGCTCTGCGCCCGCGGCGCAGGCCGCCCGCACCCTGGTGGCGGCCGCGGACGCGCTGGTCATCAGCACCCCTTCGTACAACGCGGCCCTGCCCGGGGTACTGAAGAACACCCTGGACCGGCTGTCCGCCCGGCGGGGTCGAGCCCCCTCAACGGGCAAGGTCGTGGCCGTGCTGAGCGCGTCGCCTCCCGGCGCGGGCCGGCCGGTCCGCACCACGGGCCCAGCCGTCACCTCCGCCGCAGCGGCGGCCGGCCCGTCGCACCTCCCGGCCCGGCGCGGCGTCACCCGCGCGGCACCGGAAAGCGTGGGCGCGGGACCCGGGCGGCGGGCCGATCGGCCCGGGCCGCGGCCCGCCGGGGGCACCGGTCCGGGCACCGGGGTGTGCCCGGACCACCTGGGGCGGGCGGCGGCGAGCGGGAAGGCCGCGGGAGGGGGAAGCCGCCGGGGCCAGTCGGCGGACCGGGGCTCATCCGAGGTGCGGCATAACGGATACGGTGGTGTCATGCGCCGGGTCGGACCATGGTCCACCGGGCGCGTCGCGTCGCAGCCGCGGAGCAGCCGTCACACGCTCCCGCGGGCCCGTGAGCCGTCGTTGAGAACAACAAAGGAAGATGTGAGCAGGTTGTTGGTGCAGGTCAGCGCGGTAGTCCGGAGCACGGGGTAATCGTCATGCACATTGTGATCATGGGCTGCGGGCGAGTGGGCTCGGCCCTCGCGCAGACCCTTGAACAGCAGGGTCATACGGTCGCCGTGGTCGACCAGGACCCGACGGCCTTCCGGCGCCTGGGCTCCGGGTTCGGCGGGCGGCGGGTGACCGGCGTCGGCTTCGACCAGGACACCCTCCGCGAGGCGGGCATCGAGGAGGCGGGCGCCTTCGCCGCGGTCAGCAGCGGTGACAACTCCAACATCATCGCGGCCCGGGTGGCCCGGGAGATGTTCGGCGTGGAGAACGTCGCGGCCCGCATCTACGACCCGCGGCGCGCCGAGGTCTACCAGCGGCTCGGCATCCCGACGGTGGCCACCGTGCGGTGGACGGCCGACCAGATGCTGCGGCGGCTGCTGCCGTCCGGCGCGGAGCCGCTGTGGCGCGACCCGAGCGGTGGTGTGCAGCTCGCGGAGGTGCCCATCGCGGACGCGTGGATCGGCCAGAAGGTCAGCCGGCTCCAGGACGAGACCGGGGTCCGGGTGGCGTTCCTCACCCGGCTGGGCGAGGCGGTCCTGCCGGCGTCCACGACGGTGCTGCAGGAGGGCGACCTGGTGCACGTGATGATGCGCACGGACGAGATCGAGAAGGTCGAGGCGGCGTTCTCCGAAGGCCCCGAGGAGGATGCGCGATGAGGGTCGCTATTGCCGGTGCCGGCGCGGTGGGCCGTTCCATCGCGGGCGAACTGCTGGAGAACGGGCACGAGGTCCTGCTCATCGACAAGGCCCCGACGGCCATCTCGGTGGAGCGGGTGCCGCTGGCGGAGTGGCTGCTGGCCGACGCGTGCGAGATCACCTCGCTCGACGAGGCGGCGCTCCAGCGCTGCAACGTCGTGATCGCGGCGACCGGTGACGACAAGGTCAACCTGGTCGTCTCGCTGCTCGCCAAGACGGAGTACGGGGTGCCGCGGGTCGTGGCCCGGGTGAACAACCCCAAGAACGAGTGGCTCTTCAACGAGTCCTGGGGCGTGGACGTGGCCGTGTCCACCCCGCGGCTGATGTCGGCCCTGGTCGAGGAGGCGGTGAGCGTCGGCGACCTGGTGCGGCTGATGCGCTTCAGCCAGGGTGACGCCAACCTCGTGGAGCTGACGCTGCCGCCGGAGGCGGCCCTGGCGGGGACCCGGGTCGGGGATGTGGAGTGGCCCGAGGACACCTCGCTGGTCACCATCATCCGCGGCAGCCGGGTGCTGACCCCGACCAAGGAGGACGTGCTGGAGGCGGGTGACGAGCTGCTGTTCGTCGCCGCTCCCGCGCGCGAGGAGCAGCTGGAGGACCTGCTGTCGGTGCGCCGCGAGGACGTCACCGGCTGAGCGGGCCGCACATGCCGGGAGGCCCGGGAACCTTTAGGGTTCCCGGGCCTCCCGGCGTTCCGTGCGGCCGTCAGGGGCGCGGCGGCTGTGCCGCCGGCTCGGTGACCGGCTCCTTCTCGCGGTCGCGCTCGGCGGCCTCGGCCGCCTCCATCTCCGCGAAGACGTCGATGGGCGGCGGCGCCTTGGCCAGGAAGATCCAGGTCAGGTAGACCGAGAGCAGCATCGGCGGGATGCCGAGGGCCACCTTCACCCAGCCCAGCTGGGTGGCGTCGCCCCAGAAGTACAGGGGGAAGAGGATCGCCGACTTGGCGAGCAGGATCAGGCCCCAGGCCCAGCTGGCCTTGGTGTAGGCGGCCTTGCGGCCGGGGTTGCGGGTGCGCCAGGAGAGGTTCTCCTTGAACACCGGCCCGAGGATCAGGCCCAGCAGCGGATAGCCGAACAGCGACGTGACGATGTACGCCACGGCCAGCCCGAGGCTGTAGAGCATGCCCGGCAGGTAGAAGTTCTTGGCGTCGCCGGACATCATCGCGAAGACCGCGCCGAAGGCGACGCCGAAGACGCCGCTGAACGCGTGCTTGAGGGTGTCCTTGCCCACCAGCCGGGCGACGCCCAGCAGCACGGACAGGCTCAGCGCGGCGATGGCCGCCAGGTGGATGTCGCGCTTGACCGTGTAGATCGCGACGAAGAGCAGGCCGGGGACGGTCGTCTCGACCATGCCCCGCACCCCGCCGAACGCCTCGAACAGGGCCGCCTCGGTCGCCGATCTGGCGTCGGTGGCGGCACCCTGCTCCTGCTGGTCGGTCGGCTTGTCGAGAGACGTCACCCGCTACTCCTGTCCGAGGGGTCGGAGCTCGTACTTGGGATTGAACAGCACCCTGCGGCCACGGCTCATGGATATCCGGCCGGAGGCGATCAGCTTACGGCCGGGCTCGATGCCGACGATGGAGCGGCGTCCCAGCCACACCACGTCGAGCGCGGCGGAGCCGTCGAAGAGCTCCGCCTCCAGCGCGGGCACGCCGGCACGCGGGCGGAGCGTGACCGTCCGCAGGGTGCCGGTGACCTTGACTATCTGGCGGTCGTCGCAGTCGCGTATTTTGGTGCAGCCCTCTGCTTCCGTGTCCTGCTGCAGCTCGGCGGAGTGCAGGTCCTCCTGCGAGGTGGACAGCCGGTCGAGCATCCGGCGGAAACGGCCGGTCGGCTTCTCGGAACGGGGTACGGCGGTCATGAATCCAGCGTACCGGGGGCCCTCCGGGCCGGGTCACACGGCGGGACGGCTTTCCCCTTGGCCTTCAGGCGTCCTCAATCGCCGGACGGGCTGATCGAACAGCGCCAGGGTGCGTCGGCCGTTCTCGGCA